>JAYUFF010001050.1:0-8642 GCA_043738825.1 Schlesneria sp. | reverse complement strand
CCCAGCAGCCAGCACGTGGGTGGAGCTCACTTCCTGTTCGCCGATGGAACGGTCAAGTTTCTCCAGAACGGCATACAGCATAATGGAAACTGGGGTCTTTCCGTTTGGCAGGCTTTGAACTCTGTCGATGGTGCGACCAACCAAGTTCCCATCGGTGAGATCTAAGCGCAGAATGGGTTACCACTGGTTCCGTTCGGTCATTGGTTGGCCCGCCCGTTTCGGGCGGGCCAACCCTCTTTGAACTTTGTCAGCTTCGATCTGACGGACTGGCAACTGGCGGTTCGATTTTTTAAGTGACGCCTCATCTTGGTCAGGTGATTTTATCAGCAGTACTTGTCAGGATACCGGATGTCGATGCGGTGGCTGGCCAGTTGATTCAATGGTGGCGCGGTGGACTCGATGGAAGGCCGCGCTTGATGATTCGGTGTTTCCAAACGCTTTCCGCTTGTGTGACTTTTGTCAAGAACTCTTGAAGACGACCCTCAACTCATTTGTGCCTCACTTTCCCTGTCCCATGATTCAAGGATTTACACTCATGCGTCGGCCTGCCCTCTTGTTGCTCAGCCTGATGATCGTTCAAGCCTCGTCCGGATGCGGCCCCGGCGGGCCTCCGCGACAGCCCACAATCAAGGTCACTGCGAAGTTGCTCGTGGATGACAAGCCGTTCGGGCCGGCGCAACTCAGCCTTTCCCCCACGGAAGCTGCGAGAACGAAGCTGCCCAACGCCACTGGTAAAGTCGCGGCAGATGGAGTTGTCACGCTCTCGTCCTACCAAGGCTCTGTTGGAATCGTTCCCGGAACCTACAGCGTCTCGTTGATTTCGGCGGACCCCTCCAAACAGATCCCCGGCGTCGTGACCGCAACGGTCGAGATCAAACAGTCGGACACGTCGGTTGAGATTCATCTCAAGTCAGCCAAATCAAACGATCCGAACGCATCCATGACTCCGATCCTCGCGCCAACACCGTGAGTAGAGGTCAGCCGAACAACAGACCCTTTGGTGCGGCTCACCATGAACTTTCGCTCGACCACCGAAACGGCGGTGGCCGAGTTGGGGCAAGGGAACCAATAGGAAGCCGTCCAATCGGCGGACGCCACTTTTGATTGCGCGCTCGGCGTCGAAGACGGCGATTCGATTGAACGAGGAAGTAAATTCATTGAACGGGGCTTGGTGAATCGGCACCGTTACCAGGCCGCCATCGCCATCGCCGTGAGGATCGCGCACCAGACAATGCCCAGTGCGTGCCAGAACCAGGTGCAGACGGTCACGCCCCAGTAGTATTCGTGGTCGTAGCGGTCGGCAAACGCCTGCACGGTGACATACACCAGACAGAGCAGTGCGACCACGAAGTGCATCGCGTGCAGAGCCGCCACGACGGCGACGAAGGCTCCCGCTCCCGTCGGCACCTCTTCGGCGGGCTGTTGGTGGATCAGTTGGGACAGCGCAAACGTCTGAAACCCGACGAACAGCGTCCCGGCCAGCAAGGCCCACATCAGGCTGCGTCGAAACGGACGCTGACGCTCCCGCTTCACGAAGCCGACGGCACGAGCCAGCGCCGCACTTCCGCAACCGAGCAGCACCGTGCTGGCGGCAAACGCAAGTGGAAACTGAGTTGGCTCGCGCCGGTGATCGATTGGCGAGAGCATGAGCAACACGGATGACAGGCTCAGCGCCACGAGCAACAGCGCAGCCGAGAGGGCGAAGAAACGCAGGGCGAAATCGCTGCGTTGCGTCGCGGTCGATGGTCCGAATGGTTCAGGCATTAAGGCAGTTACCAAGCGATCAGGAAAAAGTGCCCGTCCTACTTCTTACTGTGATGGTTCGGTCACTGAGTTGAGTGCATAGTGAGAAGTGGTCAGTGCAAAATGAAAAGCGTTCAGTTTCGTCGCCCCAAGGCAATGGAGCGACCGTCAGAGAACAGATCATGGCCGCAGTTCGCGTGGGGAACAGGATCTGCTTCGCACCACTTGGCAATTGGCACTGATCACTTGGCACTCATTCTTTCACCCCGATCTGCCACAGGAGAACTACATTCCGGGATTTCGATCGAACTCATCCGGCCAGCGGCTCGACCAGCAGTTGTTTGGCGGCGGGATGACCCAGCGCGATGGAGCGGCCTTCAAACACGGTCGTCACGATTCCCGCTGCGGGTGAGTTGTCGCGAACGGTTCCCTCTTTCTCCAATGTCACGCCGGCATCGCTGAGAAATCGCAGGAACTCGGCCCCCTGATCGACCACGCGCACGATGCGAATCCGTGTGCCGGCCGCCACCGACGACAGCGGGACCGCGCGGTCGATTCGCACGCGCATCTCGCCGTCCGCCGAAGGGATCGGGTCGCCGTGAGGATCGGTGGCGGGTCTGCCGAGAAACTCGTCGATCCGATCAACCAGCGCGTCGCTAACGGCGTGCTCCATGTTCTCGGCCTCTTCATGAACCTGGTCCCAGGACAGGGAGAGCGTTTTGACGAGGAACAACTCGATCAAGCGGTGACGCCGCAGCATCCTCATCGCCACGGTACGACCGGCGGGAGTCAGGCTGACCCCTTCGTAGGGGCGATACTCGGCGTGACCCGATTCGGCCAGCGTCTTCATCATGCTCGTGACGGTCCCCGGAGAGACCGACAGCGCGGCGGCCAGTTGTCCCGTCGTCACCCAGTCGGCTCCCGTGCGCTGCGTCGTTTGCAGCGTGGCCTTCAGATAGTTTTCGACCGTCAGAGTGGTCATGGAATTTTCGTTCGCGCTGCGGAGATCGGCGTCCCGGAGTGGTATCGAGCGTGCCGGGTGAAGACTCACGGACCAGAATGCTTGTCACGAGTCCAGCCCATTCTTACGAAGTCACGTCGCGCCGCCAACTGCGACGGGATCAGAGATTCACAATCTTTGTGAGTCTTCCCAAGTCCTTGTGAGTCATCGTCCGTGATTTGGCGACGCAAACGTCCGAAGTCTGTCGAGACTTCGGACGTTTTTGGCGTCCTTCAGGGCTTTGCCGAAAACTGAAGGGTGGGCGGTGCCCACCACAATCGGTCGGGCGTTGTGGTCGGCGCAGCCCACCCGACAATTTGTGTCCGGCCGGATTTTTTGGGCAAGGCCGTCCTTCAACCACAACTGCAGAACGTCGCTTCGTTGGCAGGTTGCGCAATTGGCATGACATGCCGCAACCGGGCGGGGGATTTTCTGGATGGCACGGGTGGCGAGTGCCGATAAATCGGGTTGTGTCAAAAAGTCTGCGTGAGCGGATCGTTTGGGCTTTGAGAGGCCGTTCCATGTTGCGTGCAAACCGATTCGGCGCTTGTCTGCTGTTGTCTGCGGCGGTTCTTGCCGGTGATGCTTGTGCTCAGGCACCGCGATCAAACTCCAAGACGATCACTTGGAAGTCACCGACAAACTCGAATGACATCCAGGTGGGAATCCTCGGTGAGATTGCCAAGCCGGGTGTCTATCACGTTGATGCGGGGTCGCTTTCCGTGCAGGCAATTGTGAGGCGCGCGGGCGGATTGACCGATGAGGCCTCGATGTCGATCCGCATCGTGCGTCAGGAGCGTGTCGCTCAAAGTTTGTACTTCTCACCTCAGGCCGACTCGCGGCTGATGCCTGGAGACGTGCTGGTCGTCGAGTCGAAGCGAGCGCTTGCTGAAATCAGCAAAGTGATGGACGCTGTTCCGCGCACGAATCCGATTCGTCCGGCAGCGGCCGGTTCCACCGAACCGGTGGGCGTGCAAGTTGCCTTCCTGAATGTGCTCGATACTCCCGTCGTCGTGAAGTTGCACCCCGAGGATGCGCGAATCGAGCACGTGGTGCAGATGCTCGGCCAACCGATTGAACTGGCAGGTTCCGTGCGGGTGCTTGCTCCCGAGAGGATTTCATCGACGGTGCCTCAGCGAACGCCCGGCATCCCGAAACTGTCCGATGGTGCCGTGCTGGTTTTCCCGAGGGGATCGATCAACCGCAGCAAGTTGCCGACGTTACCGAAGCCCTATGGTTCCGAGATCGCTTACGGCGCGGCCCCGGCTCTGATCGGCGGACTGTTCGGTCAATCACCCGAGTTGCGCAGCGTGGGGCAACTGGCTCCCCTGATGGTTCTGCCGGGTTACGCCTCCGCTTCATCGGCCTCGGTGTTGAACAGTGCGACCGCACCAATCACGGTCCCGGCACTGATCACCGTTCCCGCACCGACGCCTGCTGTTGCTCCGCCGCCACCAGCCTTTGATGCTCATTCGGGTTCGATGCCAGTCGTGAGCAGCCGGCCTCGGATTGCCACGCTACCGTTTACCGGTGCGGCACCAATGAGGAGTTCGTCCAGCCGCGGGTTGTTCGAGTCAGAGCCGATCGCGCCCCCTCCGCAGGACGATCCAACACCTCCATCGAAGGTCTTGTCGAACGATTCCAATCAGGCAGAAGTGATCGAGCCTGCCGGTGCCTCGCCGTTTACGGCCTTCCAAATGTTCGGCATCCTCGCCGGTGTCTCGGCGCTGATCGGGGCCGCATTGCTCGCGCGAAAGCACTTCGACAAACCGTCGGTTGCCGGACACCGCGCGAACACGCGCAGTGACCTTGCGAGTCCTCAACAGACACCCCTCCAGAGCGCGATCTCCACCGACGCAACCCACTTGTCAGAGGTCGTTCCTCCCGCACTCACTCCGATCGAGCAGGCCCTGGGTGCCACCGAGTCGGCAATTGAGAACAAGCTCGATCGCTTGATTCGCAACGACCTGTCTCTGCGCGAAGAGGCGGTCGAGTACCCGGAGCCGATCGTGTTGCAGGGCCGGATTGCGCCGCGTCCAATTCATCGACTGGATCGAGCGGCCGCGAGTGCCATCGGGGCAGGCCCCCACTTCGACACGACAGCGGACTCATCCGCGAATGCCGCGCAGGAGTCAGACTCGATCGCGATGGAGTTGGATGCTCATCCTTCGAGTGGTGCGAGAATCTCGGGGCCACACTTTGGTCGGCGACGCCGCGACAGTCGCCCCGTCACGATCGGCGATGCGTCCCGCGCTGCTGTCGCGTCGCGTGAGGCAACTCCGTCCACACCGCTGGCCGACGCGCTCCGTCAGTTGCAGGGAGACAGACCATCGTGAGCATCGGACTCGACCTCGGCACAACTCAATTCCGCTCGCTGCGCATCGTTGGCGATGAACTCATCGGACGACAATGCCGCGCGGTGTACGTCGTCCTGTCGGACACCACCAGCCACCGGCGTTTGCTCGAACAGTCGGGCGCGAAGTTCGCCTCGTGCGGCGAAGATCTGGTCTTGTTCGGCGATTTCGCTCTCGAATGGGCCGACATCCTCAATCTCTCGGTCGTGCCGTTGCTGCCGGGCGGTCGAGTCCCTCAGTCGGACCCGGTGGCTCGACAAATTCTGACGCTGATGATCGACGCCGTCCTGCCGCCCGCCGAGCGACTGGGCGATGTCTGCTGCCTCACCGTTCCCGGCGGACACGACATTCATCAAGCCGAGCTGCCTTATGATGTCCGCTTCTTTCAGCAGTTGGTCGCACTGCGAGGCTATCAGCCGAAACTGATCTCGCCGGGACAGGCGGTCGTGCTGGCCGAGTTGGCGACGGCTTCGTTCTCGGGGATCGGCATCAGCTTCGGTGCGGGCAACTGCCAAATCGGAGTCGTTCACTGTGGACGCGAACTGGCCAGTTGCTCGTTCGACGAGTGTCTGGTCGATGACTCCGCGGATCGCATCGAGCCGACGGCCTCTCACGTCACACACGAGCCAATCCCCGCCGACCGGATGCTCCGCGCCGCCCGCGATCAAGTGCTGATCCGTGCGTTGACGGAGACCCTCACCGCCGCACGCGATGAGTTCGACAAGCAGGGTGTGATCCGCTGGCTGGCCCAGCCGACGCACGTCGTGTGTACCGGTCGCCCCACGACGGAACCGGGCTTCCCGCAACTGTTCGCTCAGGTCTGGAGCAGTCTGGAGTGGCCGATGAAGATCGGCCAGCTTCGCGTCACCACGGATGCCATCTACTCGATCGCCCGCGGCTGCCTGATCCAGTCCCGTCTGGAAAACCGCGACGACAAACACCGCGCGGCGTGAGGCAACGAGGAATCTCCAGATCATCGTCTGATTCACTTGGGGTGCCACGGTCACGGAGCTTCGACGTGGCCGTGTGAGCAGGCCAAGCCGTTTTCCGGACGCACGGCCACGTCGAAGCGCCGTGACCGTGGCACCCAGTTCTGACAACTCGGCTCCATACCGTTCACGCCATTTGCCCGCTAGACTCTCTCCCCGAACAACAGTTCGATTTCAACGATCACTCAGGGGGCAGAACGGATGCGCAAGCCAGAGATTCGTCGTGAAGACCTCAAGCCGGGAGAAGTTCTCTGTTCGTACTGCACGGCGCGGTGTTGCCGGTACTTCGCTCTCCCCATCGACAAGCCGAAGACGTGGGAAGATTTCGACCACATGCGTTGGTACATCATGCACGGCACGACCTCGATCTTCATCGATGACGACGTGTGGTTTCTGTGTGTTCACGGAGACTGCCGTCACCTGCAACCCGACAACATGTGCGGCATCTATCACACTCGGCCGCAGATTTGCCGAGACTACTCGACCGAGAACTGTGAGTACGGCAACAACGGCTGCTACGACAAGTTCTTCGAGGCTCCCGAGCAACTGTGGGAATACGCCGAAGCGATCCTGCCGCCGAAGCCGCAGCCGAGAAAGAAACGCGGCGAAGTGAACCTGCCGAGCCTGCCAATTCTCGGTTGATGGCACCATACCAACCCGCAGCGTAAGCGAGGGCGTCATCGCGGTTCGCCCTCGCTTACGCTGCGGGTTGGTGTGTTTGACCCTCAACCTTCAACCATAGACCTTCAACCTTCCGTGACCTCACCATTGATTACTCCACGCACGCTCAAGGGCTTCCGCGACTACCTGCCCGAGACCATGCTCGTTCGCGAGCGTCTCATGGAGACCGCGCGACGTGTCTTCCGCAGCTACGGCTTCAGCCCGATTGACACTCCCGCCCTCGAATACGCCGAGATTCTGACGGGCAAGGGAGGCGAAGAGTCCGACAAGCAACTCTTCCAATTCAAGGACAGCGGCGATCGCGACGTGGCCATGCGGTTCGACTTGACCGTGCCGCTGGCTCGCTTCACCGCGCAGCATCTCGCCGAACTGGGGACGCCCTTCAAGCGCTATCACATCGCGCCTGTTTGGCGAGGCGAGAACACTCAGCGCGGTCGCTACCGCGAGTTCGTGCAGTGCGACTTCGACACCATCGGCACCGACTCCAACGCCTCCGACATCGAGACGCTGCTGGTCATTCACGATTTGCTGGTCGCTCTCGGGTTCGAGCGGTTCACGATTCGAGTCAACAACCGCCTGATCCTGAATGGCATACTCGAACATCTCGGAATACAAGACCGAGCGACGGGCGTGTTACGCGCATTGGATAAATTGGCAAAGATTGGGCTAGCGAATGTGGAAGCTGAACTTGTACAGAAAGTCGGCGCAACGACACACCAAGCGCAACAAGTGCTGATACTTGCTAATCCTAATCTCACACTCAAGGAGCTGCCTCAGCTCTTTGAAGATCAAGACAACGACGTTGGAAGGTTGGGAGTTTCTCGGCTGCAAGAGCTGTTCTCGGCTGCAGAGACCGCTGGCATTCCGATGGACCGCGTTGAGTTGGACGTTTCCATCGCGCGGGGCCTCGACTACTACACCGGCACGATCTTCGAGACGTTTCTCTCCGAATTGCCGAGCATCGGTAGCGTCTGTTCGGGAGGAAGGTACGACAACCTTGCGGGCCTCTTCACCAAGGAGCGGCTGCCGGGCGTGGGAGCCAGTCTCGGCTTGGACCGTCTGCTGGCCGCGATGGAAGAGTTGAAGCTGATCGGCACGCAGGCGACTCCCGCGCCGGTGCTCGTCACGCAGTTCGATGTCTCGCATCTGGGAGACTATCTCCGCATCGGCCGCCTGCTGCGCGCCGAGGGGATCAACACCGAGGTCTATCCTGAAGCAACCAAGCTCGGCAAGCAGCTCAGGTATGCGGATCGCAAGGGATTCGCCATCGCCCTGATCGCCGGTTCGGACGAGTTCGCCAAGGGAGTCTGGCAAGTGAAGCAACTCTCAACGGGCGAAGCCACGACCGTCAGCGAGGCGGATTTGGTGCAGGCGATCCAAGACACGCTGAGCCTGCCAACGGCTGGCTGAAGTTGCCTGCTCTTCGTTGAGGTGATCGGCAGTAATAATGTATCAGTAGGATGGGCACTCTTGCCCGTCCGGCTTTCCATCTTCAAGCGAGACGGGCAAGAGTGCCCATCCCACATTGCGGTATGTCAAAGGCGTGGATGAATCGACATGGTTTGCAGGACGGTTTGGGTCAGGTAGAGTCTCTGCGGCTAATCTGACTTGGCGACAAGGGACAACCAAGATGAACGAGATGCAACGACGACTTCGAGTGAGTGCGCTGGTCCTGCTCTGGCTGTGCGGCCTCATCGCGGCGGGGGCTGCGACGCGGGCCGATGCTGCGGGCGGGATCGATCTCACGCTGGCTCAAGCCGCTCCCGCACCGGTGGTGCTGCCGCCCAACGTTCAGAAGGTGGGGCGGATGTATGTGATGGAGAGCATCGTCGTCCTCGCGCTGTTCGGCGGAGCCGTGTACGCCGTTTGCCGCAC
>JAYUFF010001049.1:0-3284 GCA_043738825.1 Schlesneria sp. | reverse complement strand
CGAAACAACATGGCCGTTCAGCTTCCACTCATCGACTCCTTCGGCCGACTGCACAACAACCTGCGGATCAGCGTGACCGATCGCTGCAACATCCGCTGTTTCTACTGCATGCCGGCGGAGGACGTGCAGTTCATGGACAAGGCTGAACTGCTGACGTTTGAGGAGATTGAACGCTTCGTGCGAGTCGCTGTCCCGTTGGGGATCGACAAGCTGCGGCTGACCGGTGGCGAACCGCTGGTCCGTCGCGAACTGCACAAGCTCGTCCGGATGTTGGCCGCGATTCCGGGGGTCAAGGACATCGGACTGACGACGAACGGCATCTTTCTCGCCGAGCAAGCGGCCGAGTTGTACGAGGCCGGTCTGAGGCGGATCAACGTCAGCCTCGATGCCCTCACCCCCGAGAAGTTCAAGCAGTTCACGCGGCGCGACGGCTTCGAGAAGGTCATCGAGGGGATCAAGGCCGCGCAGCGCGTCGGCTTCGATCCGGTGAAGATCAACGCGGTCTCTGTGCGAGGCATGACTGAGGACGAGATCGTCCCGTTCGGCCACTTCGCGCGCGAGACCGGTGCCGAGGTCCGTTTCATCGAGTACATGCCGCTCGACGCCGACAACGCCTGGGAACGAGGCAAAGTCCTGTTCGCTCACGAGATCATCGAAAAGCTGTCGGCCGAACTCATGCCGCTCGTCCCGGTGCGCGAGGAGGGTCACGACCGTCACGCTCCCGCGACGGACTTCGTGTTTGCGGACGGCATCGGGCGCATCGGCTTCATCGCGTCGATCAGTCAGCCATTCTGCATGAGCTGCAATCGCATCCGCATCACGGCCGATGGCAAGCTGCGCAACTGCCTCTTCAGCCTTGAGGAGACCGACGTTCGCAGCCTGTTGCGTGGCGAAGGCACCGACGACCAGATCGTCTCCGTCATCCGATCGAGCGTCGCCGACAAAAAGGAAGGCCACGAGATCAACACCGCCCGCTTCATCCAACCCGCTCGACCGATGTACTCGATCGGTGGCTAAGAAGTCGAACAGATTTTCTATCACGCGGTTAAACGAAGCAGCCTCCCGGCTGCAACCAAGAGGAAGCGGCGGAACCGCGGATGACACTGATGGCACAGATTTCACGGATCAGAAAAAGGCAATAACACAGCTCTTCTTCATCCGTGCCATCTGTGAAATCTGAGCAATCTGTGGTTGGTTTTTTCTTCCTCGGTTTGTGTCGTCGGTTGGCTCCGAAATGCGCGCGGGACGATAAGAAGTTGATGCCTAGTAGTACGACGGAAACCGGCTTTGAAACGGCATCTCAGGAGGTACGACAAATCTTCACTGCTTACCTGGAAGCCTTCGTGGATTGCGAACCACTTCAGGCTCGCGTGTTGGCGGTGTTGAACTCGCTGCCGGGTGAGGTGCAGCGTGACTTTCTCGATGATCCGAGGTTTCGCGTCACGCTGGAGAACTTCGTGCCGGGCCAGGGCTGGACGGTGTGGATGGCCAGTCCCGGTCCGGTTGGCAGCGGCAGCCGTTGCGTGGTACTCAGGCCGCGATTGGCGGATCGCTCCGAGGCGTTCGCCTGTTACGTGATCGCTCACGAGTTTGCTCACGCCTACCTGCGCAACGGCGGCTGGGGCGACATTACCGATGCCGAGGATGCCGCCGATGCTCTGGCGGCCAGTTGGGGGTTCGCTCGCCCCACCTCTTGAAAACACTTTCACCTCGGGGAAGTGGACGGGCGAATGCGGTGGGTGTAGTCTGCCGCACACGAGGGACATGTCTCGGTCGAGCGAGTGGTGTCCGGTCGGTTTTTTCGATCATCACGATCAGGAGAGCAATCATGTCGAAACAGGGAACGCAGCTTCCTCGGCGTCAGTTTTTGAAGAAGGCGCTTTCAGCGACTGGAGCCGCAGTGCTGGCACCCATGATCATCCCCAGTTCGGTTCTGGGCCTGGACGGGGCGACCGCACCGAGCGAGCGGGTTGTGGTCGGAGGGATCGGCATCGGAAATCGAGGAACGTATGACCTCGGCTGCTTCCTGGAACAGAAGGATGTCCAGTTCGTGGCGGTGTGCGACGTGAAGGAAAAACGCCGAACGGCCGTCAAGAAAATGGCCGACGAAAAGTACGGCAACGAGAGTTGCGAGACCTATCGCGACTATCGCGAAGTGCTGGACCGCAGCGACATCGATGCGGTGCTGATCGCCACGGGACCGAACTGGCATGCGACGATGGCGATGGCGGCCGCCAGGGCCGGCAAGGACATGTATTGCGAGAAGCCCGTCACGAAGAACATCTCGCAAAGTCTGATCCTGGCCGAAACGATGCGCCGCACCGGCCGAGTCTTCCAAGCGGGGACTCAGCGACGCAACCTTCCGCACTTCGCGTTCGCCTGCGAGTTGGCTCGCACCGGAAAGCTCGGCAAGCTCACGAAAGTGTATGCCCATCCGGCGGGGATGAAGGCCCTGATGAGCGGCTGGATGCCTCCCGAGACCGAACCAGAGAAGGAAGTCGTCGATTGGGACATGTACCTCGGTCCCGCCGCCTGGCGACCCTTCAACCCGAGATTCCTCGATGGCTTCAATTTTGAAAAGGGAGGCGGGTTTGTCGGCGCGTTTTCGGGAGGCGGCGTCCTCGAATGGGGTTCACATTGCGTGGACCTCTGCCAGTGGGCCGTCGGAGATTGTCCTCCCCCTGTCGAATACAACCCGCCGAAAGACGGCGAGTTGGTCTGCCGCTACGAGAACGGCGCGGAGCTGATCTTCCGCGAGAAGGGCTGGATACCGCTCGGCTCGTGCCCGGTGCGGTTCGAGGGTGAGACCGGTTGGGTTGAAGCGGGCGACAGCGGCAAGCTCGTCTTGAGTTCGCCCGAGTTGCTCGCCGGAAGAGAAGTCGCCGAGATCGGCGGCTACCCGGCGACGTTCCACGTTCGCGATTTCCTCGACTGCGTGAAGACCCGCAGTCAGCCGAAGGGGAATGCCGACGCGGCCTGCAACGCTCACATCGCCTGCCACGCAGCTAACATCGCGCTCTATCTGGGACGACAGGTGAAGTACGACAACACGACACACGACTTCCCCAACGACGAACCGGCCAATCGACTGCGATCCGAAGCGCTGCGTGAACCGTGGCGACTGTAAGGCGAGCGGCAAGAAATAGCTTACCCATCGAAGCCTGACGCGCAAGCGAAGGATCCTCGACAACAGTTCCTTCGCTTGCGCGTCAGGCTTTGATTTCCGGTACAACAAGTCCTGCCGCTCGCCTAAGCGGCTTCGCAAGTTCACCGCGCTGCATGGG
>JAYUFF010001048.1:0-3292 GCA_043738825.1 Schlesneria sp. | reverse complement strand
AAGCCGAAGCGGCCTCGGGGCGGAAGTCTCACAAGGCGGTCATCATGGTCTTCCTGTCGGGAGGCCCGCCGCATCAGGACATGGTCGATCTAAAAGTTGATGCGCCGGTCGAGATTCGCGGCGAGTTCCAGCCGATCGCGACCAATGTTCCCGGCATCGACATCTGCGAGTTGTTACCTCTGCTGGCTCAACGCATGGACCGGCTGGCAATCATTCGGTCGCTCGTCGGTTCGGAAGGTCGTCATGCGGCGTTTCAGTGCATGACGGGACACAGCATCAACGCGCAACCGGCGGGCGGCTGGCCTTCACTCGGTGCGGCGGTCTCAAAGATTCAAGGGTCGGTCGCGCCGGGGACGCTGCCGTTTGTCAGCCTGTCGCCGCGCATGAAGAATGCGACGTGGGGCGATCCGGGACAGGCCGGGTTTGCGGGACAGGCGCATGCGCCGTTCTCGCCCAACGCCGAGCAAGCGCGACTCGGTTTGAGCGGCCTCAGCCTGGAGGGCCTGCGCGGACGCAAGTCGCTGCTCAACGAGATCGACCGGCTGAAGCGCGAGGTCGAACAGAGCAATGCGCTCGATGGCCTCGAATCACAATATCAGGCGGCGTTCGGTATCCTGACATCGAGTCAACTGGTCGAAGCACTCGACTTGGAACGGGAAGACCCGCGCGTCCGCGATCGTTACGGGCGCGGCGCGATCGAGAACGCGGGCTATGGCGACGCCGGGCCACTCATGAACGATCATCTCCTTGCGGCGCGCAGGCTTGTCGAGGCGGGAGCGCGCGTCGTCACTCTGGCCTATGGCCGCTGGGACTGGCACGGCCGACCGCACGGCACGAATTTTGAGAACGCTCGCGACCACTTGCCGGTGCTCGATCAGGGCCTCACCGCGCTGCTGGACGATCTGCACGACCGGGGTCTCGACAAGGATGTCAGCGTCGTCGTGTGGGGCGAGTTCGGGCGCACGCCGCTCATCAACAAGAACGGCGGTCGCGACCACTGGCCACAAGTTGCGTGTGCGATGCTGGCGGGCGGCGGCATGAGAACCGGGCAGGTCATCGGCTCCACGAATCGATTGGGTGAGCATCCCAAAGATCGACCGGTTCATTTCCAGGAGGTCTTCGCGACGCTCTACCGCAACATGGGGATTGATGTCAGCAAGACGATGATCCCCGATGTCTCGGGCCGACCGCAATACCTGGTCGATCCGATTCATGAGCCTCTGCCGGAACTGGTCTAGCTGCCTGTGGAAGCACTCGTAGGACGGGCACTCCTGCCCGTCTTTTCCGCGGGCAATACGACGGGCAGGAGTGCCCGTCCTACTTTTTCAACAGGCTGCTTATGCCCGACACAGTGCGCATCGAGCGATTGCATTCGCTCACTCACGGCAACGCGGCGTATGGAGCGGCCTTCTCGCCGGACGGCAAGCAGTTGGCGACGGCCAGTCTCGACAACACGGTGAAGTTGTGGAGCGTCGTCGATGGCCAGCACGTCGGCACGTTGAAAGGGCACGGTGACGGAGTCTGCTGCGTGGGCTATCTGGCCGACGGACGGATCGTCACCGCGAGTCTCGACAAGTCACTGAAGGTCTGGCCCGCCGACGGAGGAGCCGCGACCGCGACACTCACCGGACACCAGGACTATCTCACCTGCGCGGCCGTGGCCCGCGCCGGGACGCTGCTGGTCTCGGGCAGCTTCGACAAAACGGTGCGGCTGTGGGACTCACAGACGAACGCGACAGTCGCCGCGCTGGCGGGGCACGAAGCCGCCGTGCAAGCCGTCGCGGTGACGGCGGCCGGAAAACTGGTTGTCTCATCGGGAGACGATCGTTCGATTCGACTGTGGGATGTCGAATCGAAGTCGCTGCTCAAGACGATCACTGGCCATTCGCGAACGGTTGAAGGTCTCGCGTTCTCTCCCGACGACAAGTTGCTCGCGTCGGCCAGCGCTGACGGCAGCATCCGATTGTGGACTGCGGCGGGTGACGCCGTGGCGACGTTTGAGTTGCCTTCCGAACGCTTCAAGTCCGTCACATTCTCACCCGATGGACGATGGCTGGTCTCGGGCAGTTTCGAGGGAACCGTTCGCATCTGGAGCATCGTCGAACGGCGCGAGTTGTCTGCCACGAAGGCTCACAAGAACTCGGTCTATGGAGTCGCATTTGACTCGACGGGCAAGCTGCTCGCCACCGCCGGCTTCGACCGCACGATTCACGTGTGGACGGTGGTCTCGGCCGAACCGTCGAAGTAGCGTTGCTCCGTCAGTGTGTGAAAGGCGCGAGGTCGGCGGTGGCCCCAAAGTTGGAATGGGAGCAAATGAGCATGGGCCTCTACAGTGACGACCAAGTCGATCGCATCATTGTCAATTCGCGGCGTTACCTGCGCGGCGGCCTGATGGTCATGAGCCTGGCTTTGCTGTTGCCGCGAGGTTGGGGGATCGGAGGGCTTTCGGGATTCATGTTGATTTCACTGGGCCTCTACGGATGGTGGCTCCGTAATTGGCGATTCGATCCCGGCCTGTGGATGCTGGCAGTCTTCCTGACTCTCACGCTTGGTACTTGCTGGGCGTACTTTGAATACCTGTGTCTCCAAGCTCTGTTTGTGCCGGGGCCAAACAACGTGGCGCAGCCGATCACTTGGGATCAGATCCGGTTTTCGGTTGACTCTGTGGTGGCTTTGCTGCTTTTGTCGCGAGTCGTCAGGTTGACGGCATCGATCGCCGTCAAGAATTGGCAACGAACGCACGCTCGTGAAGTCCGGCTTTTCCGAAAGCCGGACTTCGATCCGCAAACCAAGCCCGCCGCAGAGAAGTCCGGCTAACAGAGCTAAGCCGGACTTCGGCTGCCAAGGGTTTCAGTTTCGCTCGGGCAACGTTTATCATCCGGCGGCTCGTGGCATCAGGCTGCGAGCCGTCGTCGTGTTTCCAAGCCGTCATCGCCTCGAAAGGACCGTCATGTCTGCTGCTGGTCTCCTGCCCGAACAATTGAATGAACTCCGGCAGTTCGATTCGCCCACCATCTGCAACGCGGTCGAACTCTGGAATCTGCGGCCGCGCAACACGGGCTACATGAACTCGTCGATCAAGGCTTGCTTCCCGGCGTTTCCGCCGATGGTGGGCTATGCGTTGACTTCAACCTTTCGCAGCATGGCTCCACCGCGCGGCGGCGATGTGTACGGCAGCATCGGAGCGCAGCTCGACGCCTTCTCGGCGATTCCCGGTCCGCCGGTGCTCATCTTTCAAGACTTGGACGAGCCGTGCGCATCAGCCACGTTTGGCGAGGTCATGTGTTCGACG
>JAYUFF010001047.1:0-8678 GCA_043738825.1 Schlesneria sp. | reverse complement strand
GAGGATCGAAGCGCCCCGTACAGACTGAGATGGCTTTGACGACGTACCTGTGTTGTGTCTCGAAATCAGCATCGAGTTCCACTTCGATGTCTCTCGTCAGTGGATGGCCCGGCCGGCCGATGAGCCGCAGGATTTCCCGGCTCAGCCGCTCGAAGGCCGCCTCGTCGTTGCCGAGGTTTTGCGAGCCGAGCGTGAGTTGCGTCAGCCGCCCATCACGATCGGATCGCAATCCAACCTTGATGTCCGGCAGTCCCGCCGCTGAGACCGTCGCCGAGGACGGCGGGCCACCCGGCAGATTGGCGGTGAAACTCTTCTCGGGCGTGATGATCTTCAGATTCAACATGAAGAACAGCAGCAACAAAAACAGGACATCGATCAGCGGCACCAGAGGAAGCCTGATGATCGAGGGAACATCGCTCAGCGAGAATTTCATCGAAAATACCTCAGCCGATTTTGAGAACTCATTCATTGTTCTGCGGGCGTCACTTGCAGCGAAAATCGGGCGAAACCGCTCTCCCGGCACTGCTGGACCAGTTTCTGAACCAGTCCCGAAGGAACATCTGAGTCGGCACGGATCAATACGGTCACATCCGCCAGCACATCACTGCCGGGTTGGGATTGCATGGCTCGCTTCTGCATGTCCAACTCGGGACTCAACTCGCTCGTTTCGACATGGCGGTCATTCAGGAGAACAGTCGGAACCGCGTCACGTCGTTGGCCGCGACTCGATCGACGATAGCCGAATTTCAATACCAACTCTCGCTCCCGTTCCACGCCGGGTGGCCGGGCGAGACTGTCGTCGGGCAGGTTCGCGCGCTCGGTTGCTTTGACCTGCTGGAAGTAGAGGGCGACCATAAACAGCATCAGCGCCAGAAACACGATGTTGACCAGCGGTGTCAGATCCAGTTCGCAGAGCCGTCCTTCAATTTTGCGGGTCTTCACGGGGAACTCCGATTCTGCGACGCATTCGAGTCAAAACAATCAGCCTGCCGCCAGCCCAAAAGGGACAATGCCCTGCGGGTCGTGAGACATTGACACCGGCAGTTGGGGGCGATTGTTTCCAGCAACAGAACCCGCCAAGGTCAGGTCTCGGGCGAGGCCGGAGCGCCGCTGGGAGCGGCCCCGCCAATCGATCTGGCTGGCAACTTGCCGACGATCTGAAAGTTCTTCATCAAATGAGTGGCGGCGTGTCCGCACTCCAACATGAACCGAGCCAGTCGGTTCTTGTAGATCATGTGGAAAACAACCGCGGGAATGCACACGACCAGGCCCTCCAGAGTCGTGAACAGCGCCGTGGCGATTCCGTCGATCAAGCCGGAAGAATTCAGAGAGGTGTTCGAGACGGCCAGATATTGGAAGCTGACCACCATCCCCTGCACCGTCCCCAGCAGTCCCAGCATCGGTGCGATTGAAGCTATCAAAGCGAGGTAGCCGATCTTCTGCTCCATCGCCAGCGTTTCCTCATCACCCACTTCCTGCATGGCGGTTTCCACCTCCCGCATGGCGGCGTCAGTCTTGTCGAAATCGCGGGCAAACCCACTTATGCCTGCTGACAGGATGCGTCCGATGAGCGAGTCACTCTGCCGGGCCGCTTCATAGGCTCCCTGATAGTCCCTGGCCCGCAGTCGCTCTTCAAACTGTTCGACCAATCCACCGGGAAGGTAATTGTCTCGCCGCAGTTGCATCGCCAGCGACATGAGGAGCGCGATCATCACAAACGAGACGATCAGGATCAGGAATCCGAAGATGCCCGATGCTCGAATCATCCAACCCAAGAACGAGTTGTCTTTCTCACGGTAAGCCTGCCTCGCTGGTTCAGTCGGTACGGCGGCGGGAGGTGCATCGGGAATCCCGCCGAAATCGACATTCGCGGGACCGGGATCGTTCTGCGCGAAACAACTCGCCTGCGGAATACCGATCAGGAAAAAGGCCAGCGCGGCCACGAGTGCCGCGTACCCGACGCGACGAAGTTCAAGAATGCCAACCAATTCGATTCCCTTCACTTGACCATCCTCCCTGCGTTGACGGTCCTCCCGTGACCGTTCGATGATTGGGACCGACGCTGACAAACGCGACAGCCGGATTCTAAAGCCAGACACCTGACGTTACCAGACGGAGATCACGGTTCGGGTGTTGCGGCCAGTTTCTTTCGCCAACTGCTGTTCGGATAGTTCTGCACGAGCTTGGCTTCAGCCTCAGCACTGCGATCGGGTAGATTCACGAGCTTCCAGACCTTGATCAGGTTGAACAGGGCCGCTGCGTGAAAGGCCGATTCGCGTGAGAAGAGGATATCGACGTGGAGGTACGCCAGGGCGGCCTCCTTTGCACGGCCCAACGCTTGCAGCGAGTCTCCCTGCAAAACGTAGGCTTCGGCTTGCAGAGCCGACTCTTCAGCCGGACCCTTGTCCGTCACCACGTCCAGAAGCTTCAAGGCGTCTTCGTGCTTGGACTGCATCACCAGAGCACGAGCCTGTCCCAGCATGGCCTCGTACTTGCGAGCCTGGTCGGCGGCCGAATCGCTCGCGCCGGCTGCGGCAGCCTCGAATTCCTTGACCGCTTCGTCGAGTTTGTTCTCGGCAGTTAAAATTCGCCCCGAGGCGATGCGCGCGGCCAGCTTGAAGTCGCTCCACGGCGCTTTGGCAAGCAACGCGAAGGTGGTTCGCGCGGCGGCATAGTCTCCCTTCGCGAGCTGCACCTGGCCGAGCAGTCCGACCGACTCGTAGTAGCGGAAGTGATCGGGGCTGGACTTTTGGGCGGCCTGAAGTCTCTGAATCGCTTCATCCTGCTTGGTTGGATCGGTGAGGGCCAGACGCGCCGTGACACGGGCGATCACGTAATCGAACTCGGCCTTCAGGGCTTCGCTCGGACTCTTGGTGTCGGCCTTGGACTTGGTGTACTTCTGGATTGCAAGGTCCAATTTTCCGCCGTGTTCATCGCTGGCCCCCAGTCGCAGATCGGGCGTCGCTCCCTCCCAAACCACGTCGGTGATGTCATTCGCCTGGATCACTTCCGGTTCACCGACCGTCCGCTTGACTTTGAATTCGTTCTTGGACATTTCGGCGATCGTGCCACCGAACTTCTTGCCGTCGCTCTTGCGAGTCACGGTATCGACCGCCAACAGCGGGGAAGCCTGAATCGCAGCCACTGCGGCCACGAGTGCGAAGAAAAGGGAACGTCGAGTCATGTTGAGTTGCTCCTGGCCCAAGGGCCGGTCCTGATGATCGCGATCTTGTCGCGAGCGAAAAGCTGAGTGATGTCGAACGTCAAAACGGCTGATGCGTCACCACACCCGGTTTGTGACGCGAGTCTCAATTGTCATGCGCCGCCGGGCGGCGCGGGTGGCTTCGGTCTGGGTTTCGGTGCGGCGGTCGCACCCATCGCACCGGGCTTGGCCGCAGGCTTCGTGGCGGTTTCCGCTGAAGCCGAAGCTGGCCGCTGTCTGGGTCTCGGTGCCGCACCGGGTGGAGCAATGAAGCCTGCCGCCGGACGAGCATCGCCCGCCGCGATGCCCGAGAATGAAACCGGCCCCGATTCGGCTTTCGATGCAAATGACTTGGCCTTCGGCTTGGGCTTGGGTTTGAACATGAACCAACCCACTCCCAGCAGTCCGAGAACGAACGTGCCAATGAAAATGAGTAACGTCGTCGAGTCCGTCGTCTTCACTTCAGGTTCAGGAGGCTTCACGTCTCCTTTCTTACCGGGGCCAACGGGCTTTTCAATCGGTGCCTCTTTCACGGGTGCGACGACGGGCATGTCTAGCAAGCGGGGCAGGTCCGTGGCGGGCTTGCCCGATTCTTGGAGTACCTCGCGGTACAGGGCGTTGAATTTGGCAAACCGCTCGTCCGACATCTCCTTCGTCACCGACGAAGTGGTGATGAGTTCTCTCAGGCAGCGATCGAGTTCATTTTGCTTGTCTTTCGGCGGAAGATCGCGTGCATGGCGCTGACGAGCCTGCGCCCCATTGAACCTCGCGTCGAGGAACTTTTCGACGTAAGCCGGATCGGTCTTGAAGGCGCTCGACTTTTGCAACTTGCCGCTGATCTCACCCCAACCCCAGACGCCAATCGCTTTGTTGCCCCGGATGGCGGTGAGCAACTTCTTCGCGCTGTCGGCCTGACCGCTGGCCCCCCAGTCCTGATAGACCTCGCACGCGGCGAACTGCACGTTGATGTCTTTCGGTCGCGCCTTGATGATGTCGTTCATCAGGGTCTCCGCCGACTGGAACTCCTTCTTGAACCGATGGACCCGGACCTGCCGAATCTTGACGCCCAGCAGTTGCTCCGGGGTGGCGAAGTTCGGATCGGAGGCGGCCTTGGTCAGGATGTCGCCGAAGGCAGATCCCGCCTTGTCATAGAAGGCGGTCGATTTGGCGGCATCGCTCGAAACCGTCTCGCCCAGTGCAAAGTAGGTCTCACCGATCCAGCTCAATGAGCCAAACGTCTGGCCCTCTTTGCGGCTGGCCATGTCGTTGAGAAACGTCTCGAACGAGGTCATCAGTTTGTCAAAGCGTTCCGTCTCGCCATTGTTGCGGAACCGTTCGAGTTCGTCTTTGAGCAGCCGACCAAGATCAACATACAACTGGGTGACATCGGCCAACCCGTCGGCACCACTCGCCGCAGTGATCGCTTCGAGCGTCTTCATCGTCTCGCGGCCCTGGTCGAGGTTGTTGACCCCGATGTACGCGCGGAGCAGCACCTTGTAGACGCCGCTCGCAAACGTGCGACTCGTCACACCCTTCTCGGGCCGCTCCCTTTCGTCCGCGACGGTGACGGCCTTGACGACAGAATGCGGATCGTCGAGCAGCAGCTTGACCGCCTCGGCCTCCTGCCCCTGCGTGATGATGATGGTGGCGAGCAGGAACTTGGCGTTGATCAGTTCCGGCGGCGCGGCCCCTTCTCTCGGCAGGCCCGCCGTCAGCTTGGCAATGCCGATCCGAAGGTGCTGCTGTGCGAGTTTGAGCCACTCGTTCAGCGTCTCCACGGGTGGTTTGTCGGCTCCCGTGAGTCGGCTGGCGCTGGAGTAGGCGTTTAAGTAGGCCTGTCCCGCAGCGGCCTGTGCATCGGGATATCTGGGGTCCGACTCAGGAACTTTGCCGTACCACTCCGCCGCTTCGGCTGGCTTCTTGGCTCCACTGTAGATGCCGCCCAGCATCATGCGGGCGTCGTTGGCCTTTTCACTGGCCGGCCAGCGGTCGGTGATCATGTTGCACGCTCGAATGATCATCCGAATGTCTTCGGCCTTCTGGTCGAGCGGGGCCTTGTTGTCGTTGTAGGCTTGGATGAAGGCGGCCATCGCCATGTAGGCGGCATCCAAACCGACGTTGCCGTCGTTCTTGTCCACCGTGCGTGCGACGAATTGGGCCAGGACGGCGGCTTCATAGTTCTTGCGCTGCCAGAAGTTCACATAGGCAAACCACAGACGGGCTTTGGCGACGCTCTTCGGATCGTCGCGTTTGGTCGCCAGCGCCAGTGACAGTTCAAAATTCTTGCCGGCATCGTTGACCTCGTTCCTCCAATCCAGTTCGAGCTTTGCAATTTCATCGGCCGGGCGCTTCGTCTTCCTGGATCCGTCGATCACCTTCTTGATTTCAATGGCCGCCTTGAATGATTGATCTCCCAAACCAAAGGCCGTGTTGAAGTCGCGCGGCGTCTGCTCCTTGCCCCCCAGTTTGACCTGCAAGCGTTGGATCATTGACTGCGACGTGTCCTTGAACTCGCCGGGGTACTTGTTGATCTGCAGCGCCACATCGCGCGCCTGCCGCCACGCCCGTTCCGCATCGGCCTTGTTTTCACGACCGGCTTTGTCACCGAGGGCCTCAAACGCCTTCGCCTGCTCCCACTGGATGCCCAAGCCGGTCTCGGTGCGAGACTCGGTCTGGTGCTTCTTCAACCATTCCGCGGCCAGTTCGGCCGCCAATTGGTTGTCGTTGCGGTCCTTGCTGTTCAGGCAGATCAGCTTGAAGTACAGCGTCTGCGATTTGAGTCGGGCCAGCGGCCCTTCATTGCCGGGATGCTCGAGCAGTTCGTTGTAGATGCCCATCGCCTTTTGCAGGTCGTGCTGCTCTTCAAAGCACTTCCCCTGCCAGGCGCGCGCATACAGGCCGCCGACCTGACTGCGATACCGCTGGTGCATCTTCTCGAACTCTTCCGCCGCCTTGTTGAGCAGTTGCTTGAAATCGTTCGAGCCGGAGTCGTGTGTTTGAGCCTCGTGGTACGTACACATCGCCAAGTTGAGCATGGCGGTGATCATGTTCACTTCGGATTGCGCGCGAGCCGCCAACAACACCCGATCCTTGTCCGGGTCGATGGAAACGGGAAATCTCTTCCATGCGGCCTCGTGCTGATCGAAGGCCGTCTGAAAGACTTGACGCGCTTTGGCAATCAGGTCGCGCGCCTTGACCTGGAAGTCGCGCTTGGCCCCCTGATTGGCGGGCGATCGCGATTGCAGGATTTCGACCTGGCCCATGCCCAGCAGAATCTGAGCGCGATCCGAGTTCGCGTCCCCCGCGTTCGCATGGTTCGGACTGTCTTTGACGAACTGTTCGAGAAACGCCAGAGCCTGAACGAGTTGCTCGGTTTGTTTCTCGGGAGTCCGCGCCCGCTTGGACCCGTCCAGCAGGATCATCGCTTTTTGGTAGGGGATGACTTCCTTGATCGCTGGTGGGACATTGGACCTCACCCCGATCTGGTCGAGGTACAGGATCGCGTAGTCGTAGTACTGCTGATCGCGCAGCCCCTGCACGAAATCGAGATACGGTTCCTCGGCGCAGGCCGGAGTGGCCGGAATCAACGCCAGCGGGACGAGCCACGCCAGCACCACGAAATATCCTGACAACCGGAAAGTCATCGGTTGGTCTCCCCTCGAAAATTGTTCCAGCAGACAGTGAACTTGGAGAAAGAAACGACTGAAAGGACCGAGCCGCGTCCATGTCGTACTCGCTCGGGAACTGAAACGGACACAGAATAAACCGCGCACGCGACGAGTTGGCAAGCAACGACAATCGAATTGACGAAAGCGGCAGGCTACCTTGCGGAGACGACTCGTGTGAGAATCCCTGTTGCCGAGCGAACGGACTCTCGCAGCCTGCCCAGGAACTCCCGATGAACGCCGCCGCCACTGACGATCCCCGCCCGAGTCTGCTGCGCGACCGGGCCTTCTGGGGATTGAACCTCACTCAGTTTCTCGGAGCCTTCAACGACAATCTGTTCAAGCAACTGGTGCTGCTGCTCTGCGTCGATCGCGCGCTCGAGGGAGGCCGCGATCTGCAAAGTCTGGCGATGATTTTGTTCGCGTGGCCGTTCATCGCGTTCTCGGGATTCGCGGGGTTTCTATCCGACCGGTTCAGCAAGCAGACGATCATCGTGCTGTGCAAGGTGGCTGAGTTGGTGATCGTGCTGCTGGGACTGATCGGCTTCGTCACGGGAAGCCTCTCCGCGCTGCTGGGTGTGCTCTGTTTGATGGGAGTTCACAGCGCGTTCTTCGGTCCGTCGAAGTATGGAATTCTGCCCGAGCTGCTCCGTCCGTCGGACCTGCCGCGCGCGAACGGCTTTATCCTGATGGCCACGTTTCTGGCGATCATCTTCGGTCTGGCAGCGGCCGGAGCCGCGAAGCAGACGTTTGCCGGATCGCTTTGGCTGGCCAGCCTGCCTTGTCTGGCGGTCGCGCTCGTTGGAGTCGGCACGTCGTTGCTGATCCGCCCCACTGCCATCGCCGAACCGCATCTGAAGTTTGACTGGTCGTCGGTGGCCATTGCGCCCGACACGCGTGTACTCCTCAAACGGGATCGCAAGCTGCTCGGCGTCCTGCTGATATCGTCTATCTTCTGGTTCGTCGCCGGAACGGTCTATCCTCCCGCGATCAATGCGTTCTGCAAGCAGCAGCTTCACATCAACGACCTCGTGACAGGAGCGATGGCCGCCAGCACGGGCCTCGGCATCTGCGTCGGTTGTGTCTTGGCAGGAGTGTTGTCCAAGGACCGAGTGCGCGGCTGGCTGGTGCGAGTCGGAGCATGGGGCCTGACACTGAGCCTCGCCGCACTCTGCCTCCCCGGTCCCGGATTCGATGCTGCGAGAGATGAGATCCGTATGAGCAAACCTGGCTCCACTAACGGCAGTTCCGTTCGGCACATGCGAGCTGCCGATTCGCAACTTGACAGGACGTTAAAACGAACGCTGGGTCATTTGCCTCTATGGCGAGTTGCGCGCTGGAATGCTTGGGTTGCGGAGTGTTTAGCCAGCCCAATTTCGTTGCATGAGCAAGGTGTTTCATTACGGGATGTTCGGCAAAAAATCGCCGAAGAATTCGACATGAACGTCGTCTTCTTAGAGGATGATATTCACATGTCCCTAGAGTCTCCGATCACGATTGACGTGGATAGAGTTCCGTTGAAGGAGGCGCTCGATCTCATTTTCTCTGGTCATTCAGTCAAGTACGGTGCCGACTATGGAATATTGGTGGTCGGTAGCGCTGACAATCCACCAAAGAACGTCGTAGAGACCATGAGAGTATTTCGACTTGCCATGACGCGTCGCGGCTCGTTGCTCGGACCGTACGGCAGTGTGGTGGCCCTCATCGCGGTTGGCCTGTTCGCCGGGTTCTTCAGCGTGCCGCTGCAAGTCTTCCTGCAAGCCTCGGCACCGAGCGATCAGAAGGGACGCATCATCGGCGCGTTCAACCTG
>JAYUFF010001046.1:0-8691 GCA_043738825.1 Schlesneria sp. | reverse complement strand
ATGATGTCGGAGATCACGCGAATCGTGTACGGGAACTTTTCTCCCGCAGGAATGACCGACTGGACCGACCGTTCGGCCAACGCCCCGTGGCCGATCTCACGACGTCCCGGCCCGCGAATCGGGCGGCATTCGCCGACCGAATAGGACGGGAAGTAGTAATCGAGCATGAACGTCTTCTGAACTTCCTCGAACAGCCCATCGACACGCTGCGCGTCGCGGGTGGTCCCCAGCGTGATCGTGGCCAGCGACTGCGTCTCACCGCGAGTGAAGACCGCCGAACCGTGAACGCGCGGCAACAGATTGACATCGCATGTGACCGCTCGCAGATCGCCGAGCGTTCGTCCGTCGAGTCGGAGTTTTTTCTCAAGGATCAGGTCGCGCACTACGCGAGCTTCGAGGTTGCCGAACGCGGCGGAGAACTGTTCCTTCGTCCAGCCCTCGCCGGTGGTCTCGGCCTTGTTCGGGAAGAACTCTTCCGCGAGAGCCGTTTTCAATTCCTTGGCGGCTCCCCGACGTTCCTTCTTCACACCGGCGACTTTCGCCTCTTGCAGACGAGCGTAAGCCTTTTCGCGAAGTGGGGCATCGAACGGGTTCTTGACCGGTTCGGGTTGAATGAACTTCGGGCGACCGACCTTCTGTACCAGCTCTTCCTGCATCGCGCACAACTCAACGATCGCGCGGTGAGCGAACATGATCGCGTCGCCCATCTGCTCTTCGGGCAGTTGGTGTCCGAAGCCTTCGATCATCAGCACGGAGGTCTTGCTGCCGGCGACAACCAGATCGAGCTTGCTGGTTTCCAACTCAACCCGAGTCGGCATCAGAATGAATTTTTCGTCGATCATGCCGACGCGAACTGCGGCAATCGGTCCTTGAAATGGAACCGGGGCCAGACTCAGCGCGGCACTTGCCCCGATGATCGACAGGACATCCGGATCGTTCACACCATCAGAGGCCAGCACGTTCGACATGATCTGGACTTCTTCGACGTACCCTTCCGGGAAGAGCGGGCGAATCGGTCGGTCGGTCAGGCGACTGGTCAGAATCTCTTTCATCGTCGGTCGGCCCTCACGCTTGAGGAACCCACCGGGGAACTTGCCCGCCGCCGCCACTCGTTCCCGGTAGTCGCACGTCAGGGGGAAGAAGTCGATCCCCGGCCGCGACGGGCCGTTTTGAGCCGCGACAAAAACCACGGTCTCTGCGTAACGGACCAGCACGGCTCCCGCCGCCTGCTTCGCCATTTCGCCTGTGGTCAGGCTGAGTGTTCTTCCGGCAAATTCGCGTTCGACTGTGACTTTCACTGGTGTCTTCCTAAAAAGTCCTGCAAAGAAATGGAAAGGGCTGCCCGCATCACATGATGGCAGCCAGAGCAAGCCGGAGTCGGGCTTCGATTGGCCCGGCTGTCCGGCTCACAGAGATCGGGGCGAGAGCGAGAAGGCGATCGCCACGGATGAGCCGCCGACTGCGAACTACTTCCGCAGTCCCAATCGGGCGATGATGTCGGTGTAGCGCGGACGCTCCGACGCTTCGAGGTACTTCAGCAGTCGGCGACGCCGACTGACGAGCATCAACAGTCCGCGGCGACCGGCGTGGTCCTTGTTGTGCCCCTTCAGATGCTCCGTCAATTCGGCAATCCGCGACGAATAGACTGCAATTTGAACTTCGGGCGACCCGGTATCGTTCTCGGCTCGACGATACTCTTGAATGAGTTGGGTCTTCTTCTCTTTCGTGATCGACATCTTGCTTCCCTACCTGCGACATTCCGTTGGCAGGCGATCCCCGACCGGCACGCTCCTGATTCCTCGGACGACTCGGATCACCACCCAACCCCTTTTGACAGACGGTACGACGGGCCAGAGTGTAGCGTCCCATCCGAAAGATTCAACGGACCCCCCTGTCCCTCAGACGGCCGCTGCGAGTTGCCAGCCGCACGATTTACAGCACGCTCGCGCGCGGGCACACTACCCGCCTGTTGCCTCTGTGGCCGATCACCCCGAACTCCTCTGAACAAGGTTTCCCGATGAAGCACCTTTTGTTGAACAGTCTGATGTTGGCCTCACTAGCATTCGTTGGTGTGGCTCGCGCCGCCGAACCCGACAAGGATGGTTTTGTCCAGCTTTTCGACGGCAAGTCGTTCGATGGCTGGAAGATTAACGAAGCCAAAGACAGTTGGAAAATCAAAGACGGAGCCATCGTGGCCAACGGACCGCGCAGTCACGTCTTCTACGTCGGCGACGACAAGCCGTTCGTCAACTTTGAACTTCGAGTCGATGTGATGACCGAAACAGAGGCGAACGGCGGCATCTATTTCCACACGAAGTTTCAAGAGGAGGGCTGGCCCAAGTACGGCTTCGAGGCACAGGTCAACAACAGCCCCGTCGGAAAGAAGGATCCCAAAAAGACCGGCAGCCTGTACGCCGTGAAGGATGTCCTCGAGCTCCACGTCAAAGACGGTGAGTGGTACACCGAGACCGTGACCGTGAAGGGCAAGCATGTCACGATCAAGATCAACGACAAAGTCGTCACCGACTACACCGAGCCGGACGACAAGAAGGCGGGCGAGGACTTCACCCGCAAGCTCGACAAGGGGACGTTCGCGTTGCAGGCCCACGATCCGGGCAGCACCGTCCACTTCAAGAACATCCGCGTGAAACGCCTCGACTGAAGTTCGGTAGTGGGTACGCAGCGTGGGTCAGAAGTTTCGGGGACCGATCCATCGAGCGAATGAATGACAGACCGACGCCCGAGGCGATCATCTCCCGATCCCTGCAAGGCCGGTTTTCGATGTCGCTTGCACTTTCGCGAGGCGTTCCGAAGAATGGATTGGCGGCGATTGGCGATTGATCCACAGTGCGGGCCTGCAACAGATGGCGACAAACTACCGCGAAGAAACCGTCGTAGAAGCCGTCGTCGGGAAGTTCACAACAGTCGCCTTCGTTCCACATGCCACTGATCGGATGGCACAGCGATCAATCACACAAACAGATGTCTTGACAGCATTGAGGAATCCGACGATACGGGGGCTTCCGGCAGATGTCCCGCACAAGCGAATTGCTTGGAAAAAATCAAAGGCAAGGACACTGTCCGTCGTGTACGATGAGTGTGATGCGACAAAACTGCGGGTGATTACCGCGTATTGGCTTTGAAGAACGGGGCGAATCGAATGCAGGCTGAATACTCTGTTTCGCTATCCATCGAACACGAGACGGGCCGGTTGCTTTCGGTCTATTTTGGCGTTCGCTCCGGTAAGTCGAGCAAAACCACAGAACTCGTGGATGGTAGGGTCATGGCGGATTATGATCGGAGAGGCAAGTTGCTTGGCGTGGAACTAATTGCACCATGCACGGCCAAGGTTCTGGATCAGATTGAAGTCGATGAACCCGTGAGAGCGTTCGTGAAGAACATGATTCCGCGTCAGTTCATCAAGGGGCATCTGCCGCGACTGACATCGCTAATCAGCTAGCGCCTTTGAAAGGCCCCGCGAGGATGAGTCGCGGGGCTTGTTCGTCTGGTCGCCGCTCAGTGTTTGGCCGACTCTTCGATTAGTAGCCGCACACAACGCGTGGTCCAATTTTCGACCCACGCTGCGTATCCACTACCGAAACCTCGACTCACCTTGCATGGTCCGTGGACTGCCAGTAGCCTGACGTAACGGAATCAACCGATACATCTGGTCGGCCACTCAAGGAGAGCCCGTCATGGCAACCAGCCCGTTCGTTCATCCGCGCGTCTCGCGGCGCACGGCCATTCAAGCCGGAAGCATCGGGCTGCTGGGGTTGGGGTCGAATCACGTGGCCGCGCTGCGTGAGGCCGCTGCCGCGCCGGTCGCCGCGTCCAAACCTCGGTCGGTGATCTACATCTTTCTGTCGGGCGGACTGGCTCAGCACGACAGCTTCGATCTGAAGCCGCACGCTCCCGACAACATTCGGGGTGAGTTCCATTCGATCGCGACGAAGACTCCGGGCCTCGACATTTGCGAGCATCTGCCGAAGCTCGCCCAACGCAGCCACCTCTGGTCGCTGGTCCGTTCGTTCACGCATCCGTCGAACGATCATTCGCTCGGCCACCACATCATGTTGACGGGGCGATCCGAGGCCCCGCCGGGCTTCAATCCGAATGCGCCACGACCGCAGGATTGGCCGTCGATTGCATGTGTGGCGGGAGCAGTCACAACTCCTCGCAACAATCTTCCGCCCGCAGCGGTACTCCCGGAGCGGCTGATTCACAACTCGCGACGAGTTCTCCCCGGCCAGTTTGCCGGGATCATGGGGAGCCACCGCGATCCGTGGTTCATTGAAGCCTCAGCGTTCAGCTCGCTCAGCTACGGCGCGCACCCCGAGTACGAGTTCGATCATCAAGAGCGACCGAACATGCCGCGACGGTCGGAGTTCCAGGCTCCGAACTTGACATTACCTGAAGACTTCTCGCGCGGCCGACTCGGCAGCCGCATGCAACTGCTCGGGCACATCGACCGCCAGCGCGCGGACCTCGAACGAATTGCTCGGGTCGAGCAGTTCGACCGCTATCGCGAGGGAGCGATCTCGTTGCTGACGGACGGCCGCGTGCGCGACGCCATCGACGTGGCGACGGCTCCTGACGAGGTTCAAACCCGCTACGGCAAGAACTCCTTCGGCTGGTCGTTGCTGATGGCCCGCCGCCTGGTCGAAGCGGGAGTCAACCTCGTCCAGGTGAACCTCGGCAACAACGAAACGTGGGACACTCACGGCGAAGCATTTCCGCATTTGAAGGACTTGTTGTTCCCACCAACCGACCGGGCCTTGTCCGCGCTGCTCGATGATCTTCACGACAGCGGCCTGCTCGACTCGACGCTAATCGTGATGGCGGGTGAGTTCGGTCGCACGCCTAAAATTTCGCATCTGCCTCAACACTATAAGCAGCCCGGCCGCGACCACTGGGGCGCGGTGCAGACCGTCTGGCTGGCGGGAGGCGGAGTTCAGGGCGGTCGCGTGATCGGCTCCTCCGACAAGATCGGTGCCTTCCCCGCCGCCGATCCGCAAACGCCCGAGAACCTCGCCGCGACGATCTACTCATCGCTCGGCCTTCCCGAGACAGTGGCTTGGTACAACGATCTCGGCCAGCCGCACCACGTCTACCACGGCGAACCGATCCGCGGACTGACGTAGCGAGAAAGAGACACGGCCACCCATCCGCCGCACGACAGCAACTTCGACATCGGCGGCGTTTGCGCAGGCCGAGGAAGTCTACTCCCTGTTCGAGCCACTCGACGCCAAGCCGCCGTCCCCGCGTCTCAAGCTCGCTACCCCCAACGCCCCTCACGACTTCCCCGAACCCGAACGCCAAGCCGCCTATGAGTGGCTCGATGGCTTGTTGAAGTGAAGTGGCAGACGTGGAATCGACACCCTACACTCGTGATTGCGTTGCGACCCCGGTGGGGTGGCCGGGGCTGGAGTCGCTTTGGACGAAGCCCCGGGGTTTCGCGAAACGCTCCAACCCCGGCCACCCACCGAACCGCGATGAGGGCCATCGACATGAACCGTAAACTGGAACGAGTCTTTCGCCGTCGCCCCCTCACCGCAGAGGAAGCCGCCCGCGACAAGGAAGTGCGTCGTGCCGTGCAGGCCGAATTCCCACCCGCGACGACGCCCCACGAGTCCCGTTTCGATTCGCTCTGCGAAAGGCCATCCGAGACAGCCCACAACCGGCCGCCGAGATCGCCGCGAAGGCCCACCTGTCACCGCTGGCCCTGTCGAAGTTCCTCGCCGGCGAACGGGACATCCCTCTGGAAACCGCCGACCGACTGGCCGAGGTTCTCGGAATCAAACTGACCAGCCGTTGACCAGCCCATACCGTCGCGACACGAAGGAGGTTTCCATGAGTAGCCCGTTTCCCGGTATGGACCCGTATCTGGAAGCTCATTGGCGCGATGTGCATACCAGGGTGATGACCTACGTCTGCGACCAGATTCAGGATCAGCTTCCGTTTGATCTCGTCGCTCGCGTCGAAGAGTCGGTTTCGGTCGATACGGACGACGGGGCGCGATTGATCGCGCCGGACGTGCATGTCGTCGAAGACTTCGAGGACGCGGCGCTGGGAGCTCAAACCGAGTCCGTGGCTGTGGCGGAACCGCTGATCGTGCTGGAGGAAGTGCCGCAGACCGCGCGGCACGTTCAGATTCTGGATGTCTCCTCAGGCGAACGGGTGGTGACGGCGATTGAAGTCTTGAGTCCCACCAACAAGCTGACTCTTTCGGGGCGCGAGGACTACCGCCGCAAACAGCGTGACTATCTGAACGCCGGCGTCAATCTCGTCGAGATCGACTTGCTGAGAGGCGGGCAGCACGTCCTGGCCGCAGCCCTGGAGTTCATTCCCGAAGAGCGACGCCGCACCTACATGATGAGCGTTCGCACCCGCACCCGAACAAAAGTCTTCGGTGCCTCGCTGCGAGAACCGCTGCCGGTGATCCCCATCCCGCTGCGTCTCACGGATCGCGATGTCTCCTTGAGCATCCAGCAGATCATCGACCAAGTCTACGACCGCGGCCGGTATGTCAAGTTGAGCTACCAGCTCGATCCCGAGCCGCCGTTCTCGCCCGAGGACGCCGCGTGGGTGGAAACCCTGCTCAATGAAAGGGGCCGGCGAAAATGACAACGGTGGTGATTGGTGAAAGTTGTACCAGTGGCGAGAGGCTTCGCTCGCCAGTGATCTTTGAAAACACTGGCGGTTCAAAGCTACCGCCAGTGGCACCCGGCGCCTCAAGCTCGCCACCCCCGACGCCCCTCACGACTTCCCCGAACCCGAACGCAAAGCCGCCTACGAGTGGCTCGATGGCTTGCTGAAGTGATGTCGCAGACATAGTTTGGTATGCGAGGCGACGCCTGTCACCGTTGAAGTGGTTACGGCCATGACCCATTAGTCACGGCAGAGCCAAGCTACTTGACTGTCCAACAAGGAATACCGCATGCCAGATGTCAATCTAACGCCAAGTGAAATACATGATATGTTTCGACTGGCGGTCATTGCCGTTTGCCCTAAAGGTGCTGATACAACGGGCGAAACATACCGAAGGTGGCTTCACTTGGGTTCAACTTCGGCGTGGGATCGGGTTGATGAACACATCGAACGCAAGAACGTCAGTGTAACTGGGACTACTGTCGCGGCCACTCTTTTTAGAATCGACTTCACGATAACAATTGACGACAGTCTGCATGGCCAAGAACAAAGAATACGAGGCGAGATTTGTGCAGTCATTGAAAAACTGAAGCCTCTTCTCGCGACTGAAGCAAAGCTCAGTGTCCGCTTTGATCCGTCCTCGTCCTCGCCAATACGACGTGATAGTAGGGAAGAGGTTCATCTGTATGTTGGAGTTGCTGTGTTCGATGAGTAATTCGACCCTTTTCTGTTAGCCAGCTTCATTGTGATACCGTGAATTCGAGTCTGCTAGCGTGAGTGGCGGCACATTGATCGTGATTTGATAGCGTCATGGATCGAACGGGGAACTTGCAATGCCTGACTACTACCAGATTCTAGGCGTCAGCCCTTCTGCAAGCTTTGACGAGATCAAACGCGCCTACCGGCTTCGGGCGGTCAAATGTCATCCAGATCGAGGTGGCACGCATGAGGAGATGGTTCTCGTCAATTTGGCGTGGGAGTATCTATCCGATCCGATGTCACGCCAGCGCTATGACGAGGCGCGTACTGGCAATAGTTCGATGGCAACCCAAGCGGCATCCGCAGCAGATGCTACGAAGGCGCATGACCGTGCGCAACGATACGCGCGCAGTTGGGCCGACTTTGAAAAATGGATCGACACGGTTGCCGACACCCCCTTTAGTGGTGTATCCGGCCCTTTTGGCATTCCATGGCCCAATGCTGCAAACAGCGCGTCTGGCTGGTGTTTCATTATTGTTTTTGGCGCTTTCGGCCTTTTATTTTACTTCACATACTTTGAGAATCGGATAGGATCAGGTGGCTTCGTCGCTTTCACTGCGATGTACTTGATGATGGCAATTTCAATTGCCTCTGCTTGGTGTGGCGTGCTCTGTCATCAGTGGATTGCTCGCTTTCTCCAGCATTGCACACGCCTCAAGGCATCGTCGGCGACTTACTTTGAATGGTTGCAGGCAATTCGCCGCGACAATCCGCAGCAGTGCGCCATTTTATTGTTCGCGGCTTTCGCCGTGATTGCACTCATAGCAAGGTCATTCGACCGAACGAACACAATCCAGGGCGATTGGTTGTGGGAACGTGGTTCAGTGGAATCCTCGGTGAACCTGGCTCACTTGAGTATTCATGGCACGACGGTCAAGGTTCGGCTTTACAACCGTGACGGAACAATGGACTTGTTTTCGGATTCACGTATTCTGCGAATTGACCAGCGTTGGGACGGAACAATGCTGGTAGCCCTCGCTCCATTAGTGGCATCGGAAGAAATGAAGAAGCATCCGCGTTTGTTGATCGCCTCCGTGGACGGTGACGTAGCCGATGTGAGACTGGGGTCGGCACCCAACTTTGGGTATGTGCGTCCGTCCCTAGCCCGAGGGTTTAGTTTGTTTCTCCCTTTCTTCGGTTCGGAAGAAACTTCGGAACAAATCAGCAACAGCTTCCCGTGGAAGTTCCGGAGGGTTGGGCGATAGCCTTCTTATTGGCCGGCGGGGTGGCACGACCAATGTGAGCCGTGAATTCGTGTGGCACGCCCTGAGTCTTCGAAGGGCG
>JAYUFF010001045.1:0-3303 GCA_043738825.1 Schlesneria sp. | reverse complement strand
AGGTAGCCACGGTCGCCAGACCGTGGGATTTTGCGGTCACGGTGCGATCCCCACGCTCTGGCGAGCGTGGCTACGAATCTAAAGTGAGTGCCATTCACGCTGCGTGTTATTGGTCTTCTTTCATCAAAGTGAGTGCCATTGGCGCTGACGCCGCCCGGCTCACCAAGACTTCAACGGGAGAAACTTCTCATCTTTGGCCGTGTGAGGTAGAAATCCAACTCGCCTAGCGCGGCGCAGGGCGTCGGGGAGGCATTCCCACGCAGAGCGTCGGAACGAGTTGTCGTGGTGAGATTCCTCGAAACGGCAGGTTTGCGCATCCGCTATCCTTGACACTTGTTTTCGGGTTCTCGTACCATCTCGCCCCTTGCCCGAGGGGAAAGCCTGAACACACGGTGTGCGCGAGTGGTTTGTCCCCGTTTGAATGATGCCTCTCAGTTGGAAACGACCTCAACATGGCCGCTCCGAAGCGTAGACAATCCAAAGGCCGGTCGCGTCGTCGCCGCAGCCACGATGCGATCAAGCCACTGCAGTTGCACAACTGCCAACAGTGCCAATCTCGCATCCCGACCCATATGATTTGCCCCACGTGCGGCTATTACATGGGTCGGCAGATGATCGAAGTCGAGGAATAGACTTCCATGCGGATTGCACTGGACGCGATGGGAGGCGACTTCGGCGCTCCTCCCAACATCGACGGAGCGATCGCTGCCCTGAAAGATAATCCCGATCTGCAAGTGACGCTCGTCGGCGATCTTCCCGCGCTCGACCCGCTAATTTCCAAATCCGGGTATTCGGGTGATCGACTACATTTGCATCCGGCCGAAGGCTGGGTGGAGATGGGCGAGAAGCCAATCGAGGCCCTGCGCCAAAAGCCCAAGTGTTCGATCACCGTTTGCTGGCAGTTGATGGCCACGCAACAGGTCGATGCCGTGGTGAGTGCGGGCCACACCGGAGCCGTCGTCGCGGCGGGACTGCGAACGCGACTATTCCTCAAGGGCGTGAAACGACCCGGAATTGCGGTCGGCTTGCCAACCACCAAGGGCAAGACGGTCCTCATGGATGTTGGGGCCAACCCCGGTGCGCGGCCAGAGCATCTCGTTCAGTACGGCGTCATGGGTTCGATCTACTCGCGCGAAATGTTCGGTGTCGAGCGACCCAGTGTCGGCTTGATGAACATCGGTAGCGAAGACGGCAAGGGAACGGATGTCGTTCGCGAGTCTCACGCCCTCTTCACGCAAAGCGTTTTCAGCGATCGCTTCCTCGGGAACGTCGAGGGCCGCGATCTGTACACCGGTGCGGCGGATGTCGTCATCTGCGAGGGCTTTGTTGGCAACGTGCTGCTCAAAGCGGCCGAGGGCCTCGCCGACATGATGATGAAAACAGTGGCGGCCGAGGTTCTCGGGGCGTTGAACGCGGAGAAGGCATTGGCCATGCAGTCGTTTCACAACCTGGCCAAGCGATTCGAGTATCACGAACAGGGTGGCGCGCCGCTTCTGGGTGTCGAGGGAATCTCAATCATCTGTCACGGTTCGAGCACCGCCCGTTCGATTCAGAACGCCTTGAGACTGGCCACCACACTGAAGGCTCGACGGTTGAATGAGCAGATCGTCGAGGAGCTATCCAGAGAACCATCGACCTCCATGGCATGAAGCCCCACATCGTGAAATCTCAAGAACCAAGAACCAAAGCCCAAACGAACTCCAAATCTCAAAGGCTGGAAATCTCGCGCGATTGGTTGGTGTGAGGACTGGAGTCTGAACTCTGAGATTTGTTTGGCATTTAGTCATTGAGATTTGGTGCTCGTTTGGGCTTTGGTTCTTGAGATTTGGAGTTTCTCCCACATGAGCCAGATCACCTTTTTGTTTCCGGGGCAGGGGGCGCAGCACGTTGGAATGGGGAAGACCCTCGCCGAGAAGTACCCCTCCGTGAAGAGACTGTACGAACAGGCGAACGAGATCCTTGGGTACGACCTCGCCACGCTGTGCTTCGCGGGGCCGGCCGAACGACTCAACACGACCGTTGTCAGCCAGCCGGCTCTGTTCGTGAGCAGCCTCGCGGCGCTGGAGGTGCTGAAGGCCGAGCGTCCCGAAGTTGTCGAGTCCTGCACCTTCGCGGCGGGTCTCAGCCTGGGCGAGTACACGGCGCTGACGTTTGCCGGTGCCATGAGTTTCGAGGATGGCCTGCGTGTCGTGAAGGCTCGCGGGGAAGCCATGCAGGCGGCGGCGGATGCCACTCCCTCGGGAATGGTCAGCGCGCTGCTGCTCGATCGTGACCAGGTCGTCAAGGTGCGCGATGAGTCGTCCGCCACTGGTCGGATTTGGATCGCGAACTATCTTTGCCCCGGCAACACGGTCCTCTCGGGAGATAAGTCGGCCTGCGATCGAGCAATGGAAGTGATCGAGCAGTCCAACGGCAAGCCGATCCTGCTGGCAGTGGCTGGCGCGTTCCATACGCCGCTCATGGAAACGGCCTGCGCGAAACTGGCCGAAGCGTTAAGCAGTGTCTCGATTCAAACACCGCGCATTCCGGTCGTGTCGAATGTCGATGCGAAGGTTCACACCGATCCGGAGGACATTCGCCAAGTTCTGATTCGCCAAGTGACCCAGCCTGTCCTGTGGGAGGACTCCGTCCGCTGGCTGCTGACTCAGGATGCCGGTCCCTTCTTCGAGATCGGTCCCGGCAAGGTGCTCAAGGGACTGCTGAAGCGCATCGACCGCAAGGTCGATTGCGAGTCGATCAATGACACTCCGTGAAACGAGCGGCAGAAATCCTTTCGATCCACACCAACCCGAAGCGTGTGCGCGGGAATCGAGCCGCAGCCCCTCACTCTCACGCTTCAGGCTGGTATGACTTCGTGAGATTCCTGCGGTTTACACGACCGGCGAAACGCGGTATATCTGCTGCCCGCCCGGAGCCTGGAAACGGCGACCGGCTTCGTGATTCGGCCTGATGGCCGGGTGGATGTGAGGTTTCAGAATACCTGCTCCGAAGGAGTGAAGCGTGGCGTCGGTTGAAGAAATCAAAGAGAAGGTCATCGGCATCGTCAGCGAACAGCTCAACATCCCCAAAGAGGATATCAAGCTGGAGAGCGCGTTCATCGCCGATCTCAAGGCAGATTCACTGGACTTGGTCGAACTCGTCATGGAGTTTGAAGACGAATTCGGCGTGCAGATTCCCGAGTCGGATCAGGACAAGATTCAGTCCGTTGGCGATGCCGTCAACTACATCACGGAAAAGCAGTGACGGATGGCCAGACGCGTCGTCGTGACAGGGATGTCGGTCGTCACCGCGCTCGGGAGTGAC
>JAYUFF010001044.1:0-3305 GCA_043738825.1 Schlesneria sp. | reverse complement strand
TCGGGCCGGTCGTGAATGATCAGCAGGTTCTCGGCATTGCTGTTTTCCGCGTTGTGCGTGAAGTTGAAGCTGCCGGTGATCAGCGTATGGCCGTCGATCAGCATGACTTTGTTGTGGGCGATCGCATGCTGGGCATCGACGTAGGTTTCAATTCCCGCATGCGCCACGAAATCGGCGGAGGAATACTTTTCGGTTCGCTGACTCTTGTCGAGCACCACGATCACTCGCACTCCGCGCTGATGGGCGAGTTCCAGGGCCTTCGCGATCGGTGCCGACGTAAACGAATAGGCTTGGACCAAGACCAACTTTTGGGCGTGGTCGATCTCCTCGACAACCGCTTCCGTGCAGCCCCCCTTGGGTGAGAAGAAGCAGCGGATCTCACCATCCGCGTTGCGCTGATTGACAGCCAACGTTGGCAAACGGGCCGCCGGTCGGGGCGAGCTGCCTTCGGGCGCGCAGCCGAACATCCCCAGCGTGACAATCGTGAGTCCCCAATACCGTCGATTCCGTGACATGGCCAGATTCCCTTCTTGCCAACACTCCCGGTCGGAACGAGCACACTCGCCGTCCCCTCCAAAACGGCGGCATTGTGACGGCTTGGCTCGTTACGGATAGATCAATTTGACGGGGTGGCCGGGCGCTTCGCGTTTGCGAATCGGGGCACGAGCGGTATCGCCATGCCCCGGCTTGTTAATAGATCTTCGTCTCCGTTACTTCACTCAAAGTGGCTCCAGCCACGGCCATTCGTCGCTACCAGCAAATCACGGTCAAGGTGATCGACGACCGGGGGAATGAACTGCTGGTGGTGAAGCGATTGGATGGAGCCCACAGAGGCGGTAGGCTGTAGGTGATCCAAGTTCGGATTACGAAAGATGGTAGGGAGTGAAACATGGCGGCCGCAGTTCAACTTGATTCGATGCTCACGAGCCATCCCGGCGTCTGCGGCGGCAAACGTTGCATCGCGGGAACCCGTGTGACGGTCCTCCAAATCGTGACGTTGCACAAGCGCGGCGAGACTCCCGAAGAAATGTCGCTTAACTTTCCGCAGGTGACGCTCAGCCAAATCTACGCGGCCCTGGCCTACTACCACGCGAATCAGACAGAGATTGAACGCGAACTGGCGGACGAGTTGGCGGAGTTTGATCGCTTGAAGCAACAATACGGGGCGGCGACGGGGAAGCCATGAGCCAAGTCCGGCTGCTCATCGACGAGGATGCTCAGCATCGCGATCTCGCACCTGAACTCCGGGCGCGCGGCGTCGATGTGGTCACTGCATTCGAGGCCGGATTGACCGGCGAAGAGGACGATGAGGTATTGGCTTTCGCAGCCGGACAGGAACGCGCGGTTTACACCTTCAACACCGGAGACTTCTGTCGCTTGCATCGCGACCACCTACAGCAAGGTCAGAAGCACTCCGGCATCATCGTCGTGCCCGGCCAGCGCTACTCGCTCGGCGAACAACTGCGGCGGTTGCTGCAAGTCATCGCGATGAGGTCTGCGGAAGACTTCGTGAATCATCTCGAATTCTTGTGAACTTCGCCCAAAGCGGCCCCAGCAACGGCCACTCGTTGCTACCTGGATTCGGAGATCAGGTGGTCTTTGACGAAGTCCTCGTTGATGGTCACTCCGAGGCCGGGGCCGTCGGGGACGGTGATGTGGCCGTTGACCGCCTGCACCTTTTCGTGAGTCAGTTCGTGGCGCAGCGGCGAGTCCTCCACGCAGTCCTCGAACAGGAAGGCGTCGCGACAGGTGCTCAGCCAGTGCAAGCTGGCGGCGGCGGTGAGCGGGCTGGTGTAACAATGATTACACAGCCGGGCACCGATCTCCTCGACGCGGCCCTTGATGTAGGCGGCCTCGGTGAAGCCGTTGCGCGACAGATCGACCTGATAGACATCGAGTGCCTGCCGGTCGATGAAGGGACGAAACGACTCGCGCCCGCATTCGCCCTCGCCCGAGGCGATCGGGATGGGAGACCGGTTGCGCAGCCAGACGTAGCCCTCGACATCGTCCTCGCGCAGCGGCTCTTCCAGCCAACCGAGGCGGAACTCCTGGAACTTCTCGGCGCGCTGCAGCGCCGTGCGGGCGTCCCAGACGCAGCCCGCATCGATCAGCAACGTGCCGTCGCCGAGTCCCGCTCGCGCTCCGCGCACGAGGTCGATATCGACCGCTTCACTCGGCCCCATCGGCTCCCAGCCGAACTTGACGGCCTGGTATCCGAACTCCGTCCAGCGCTGAGCGATCTCCTTCGTCTCCTGCCCATCGCGGCCGAAGAGGATCGAGGCGTAGGCTTTGATCGACGAGTGCTGCTTGCCTCCCAACAGGCAATGGATCGGCTGCTGAAAATGTTTGCCCTTCAGATCCCACAGAGCCATGTCCACGGCCGCCATCGCCGTGATGCCGACGCCCTTGCGGCCGAAGTACATCGTGCGGCGGAGCATCTTCTGCCACAGCCGTTCGGTTTCCAGCGGGTTCTCGCCGATGAGCAACAGCCGCAGTCCGCAGGCAATGTTGTGGCTGAACGGAGCATCGACGATCGCCTTCACCACTTCGGGGGACGAGTCCGCCTCACCGACTCCTTCCAGACCGGTGTCGGTCCGAATGCGAACGATGACCGAGTCCTGACTGCTGGCGGTCTTCGCCGTGATCGACTTGATCCGGATGATCTGACAAATGACTTCGGTGATCTTCATGGGGGAATGCTCTCACAAAACAGTTGGATGAGAAACTTGGACATCGAATCGCCAACCCGGATTATTGATCGGCTCACACTGCCACTGGCAGGGTGGTGAATAGAAGCCTGACGCGCAAGCGAAGGTCAACGGCAACCGATCCTTCGCTTGCGCGTCAGGCTTCTATCCGAGCACGAATCATTCGAGTTAATAGACAGACTCGTCTCGGACAGAACCACGCCGCCGACAAAAAAGCCCGGCACCTGTCACGATGCCGGGCTGCCGAATTCGCACGACAAGTTCGCGCCTTTATGTCGTTCCGCACGCATTTCAGAACCGGCCGATAAAGCAAAAGACTGACCACAGATTACGCGGATTTCACAGATAGCACGGCTGAAGAAGGAGATGATGAGTGTTCTTGGTCTTCATCTGATCTGTGTCATCCGTGAAATCTGTGTCCTCTGTGGTTCCGCCGCTTCCTCTTGGTTGCGGCCGAGTGGCTGCGTCGTTGAACGTTGAGATCTACTCGTCATCGTGCTTCATCTGGGCGGCGGCGACGATTTTTTGTTGCTCGTGGGAAGGAACCTGCTCGTAGTGGCTGAAGTCTGTCGTGTAGGAACCCTGACCAGCAGTCAT
>JAYUFF010001043.1:0-3311 GCA_043738825.1 Schlesneria sp. | reverse complement strand
TCTTCGACCTGCGGATGCTGATACAGCAGTTCTTCGATCTCACGCGGGGCGATGTTCTCGCCGCCGCGAATGATCAGGTCTTTGAAGCGGCCGGTGATGCGGTAGTAGCCGTCCGGCTGACGCAGCGCCATGTCGCCCGTGTGCAGCCAGCCTTCGGCGTCGATCGCCTTCGCGGTCTGCTCGGGCAGGTTGTAGTACTCGAGCATCACGTTGTGACCGCGACAGCACAGCTCGCCCGACTGATTGTCGGGCAGGGTTTCGCCGGTTTGGGAGTCGATGATTTTCACTTCGATGTCGGGGAGCGGACGGCCGACCGTGCCGACTCGATGCTCGATGGAATCGTCCGTTGATGTCAGGGTGATCAGCGGCGAAGCCTCCGTCTGACCGTAGCCGATCGTGATTTCACTGGCTCCCATGTCCCTGACGACGCGCTTCATCAACTCGATGGGACAGGGGCTGCCCGCCATGATGCCGGTGCGCAGCGACGAGGTATCGCGCTGCGGGAAGGTAGGATGTTCCAACTGCGCGATGAACATCGTCGGAACGCCGTAGACCGCAGTACAACGCTCGGCTTCGATGGCTTCCAGTGTGGCTTCCGCATTGAAACTTTCGTGCGGAAAGATCATGGCCGCTCCACAGATGACGGCGCAGGTCGATCCCAACACGCACCCGAAGCAGTGATACAGCGGCACCGGAATGCAGATGCGATCCGTCTCGTCCAGCCGCTGTCTTTGGGCTGTGTAGTAAGCGTTGAGCAACAGGTTCCGGTGAGTGAGTAATGCCCCCTTCGGATTGCCCGTCGTGCCCGAGGTGTATTGCAGGTTGATCGGGTCGTCCGGTGCCAACCGCTGCTCGATCTCCGCCAGTTGCCCCGGATCAATCTTTTGGCCCGCGTCGGCAAGCTGCTGCCAGCTCAGTGTGCCAGGATGCTCGCTGCCTCGGAGACGGATCACCCACTGAAGTTTTGGAAATTTTGTGCTATGCAGCTTGCCGGGTTCAGAGGCCGCCAGTTCGGGACAGACCTCATCGAGCATTTGAAAGAAGTGCGACTTCTTGAAGCCTTCGATGAGCGCCAGCCCGCGCACCTCGGACTGCGCGAGAGCATATTCCAATTCGGCGGGACGGTACGCCGGGTTGACCGTCGCCAGCACGACACCGATGCGAGCGGTGGCAAACTGAAGAATCACCCACTCGGGCCAGTTGGTGGACCAGACGCCGAGATGATCCCCCTTCTGAAAGCCCAGCGTGAGCAAGCCTCGCGCGATGCCATCGACCGCCGCGTCGAACTCGACCCACGTCAAGCGGACTCCGGCATGAGGGCAGACGAGCGCGTCTCTTGTTCCGCAGCGCAGTGCAGTCTGTCTCAGCACCTGACCAATCGTCAGACCATCAACCCACGGTTTGGATGCTGTCATCGGATCAACCTCCCGAGCGGGGCACCCTGGCCAAGAGGGGGCAACCGTTGTGAGCGAGATCATACCCAAGAACACGCCCGCTTCACCTCATGCGTCTTTCGCGTCAGGGGTCAGGCACTTCGGAATTCGGAATTGGCCGATTTCAGCGGCGGCCTTGTCCGAATCGTTGCTCGGCCAATTCCGAATTCCGAAGTGCCTGACCCCGGCCTCGCCCCGAAGTTGCCTCTTCGTGCTGCGGTCTGGAGCGTAGAATGAGTGTCGTCCGACACCTGCCCTCTTCTGTGAGTCCCATCATGAACGAAGTCGTCATTCTCTCCGCCTGCCGCACACCCGTCGGGAAGTTTCAGGGAGCGTTGTCCGCGCTGACAGCCACGGAACTCGGTGCCATCGTGGTTCGCGCCGCTTTGGAGCGAGCGGGCGTGGCGGCCGGGCAGGTCGATGAAGTCATCCTCGGCAACGTGCTCTCAGCGGGAGTCGGTCAGGCACCCGCGCGACAGGCGGCCTTGCAGGCGGGACTGCCACCCAGCGTGGCGGCGCTGACGGTCAACAAGGTCTGCGGTTCGGGACTGAAGGCCATCATGCTGGCGGCGCAGGCCATTCGCGCGGGAGATGCCAACGTCGTCGTCGCCGGTGGCATCGAGTCGATGAGTCTTGCCCCCTATCTGTTGGACCGTACGGGGCCGCCACTCGGGGATCGACCGCTGATCGACAGCCTGCAACACGACGGACTGACGTGTCCGTTCAGCGACCGGTCGATGGGCCAGATTGCCGAAGCACTCGCCGCCGCCGAAAATCTCGCTCGCTCGGCTCAGGACGCCTACGCATACGAAAGCCATCGTCGCGCCACGTCCGCCATCGAACGCGGCGACTTCGACCAAGAGATCGTTCCCGTCACGGTGTCTCAGCGGGGTGGCGAGCGACTCGTGAGTCGCGATGAGGGTCCGCGAGCCGACACCACCTTGGAACGGCTGGCCCAGCTTCGCGCGATCTTCGCGGCAGGTGGCACGGTCACGGCGGGCAATGCCTCGATGATGAGCGACGGAGCGGCGGCTGTTGTCGTTTGCTCTCGCTCATTCCAACAGTCACACGGACTGAAGCCGATGGCCCGAATGGTGAGCTACTCGACGGTGGGAACCGAACCCGGCGATTTGTTCGTAGCACCTGTCCCGGCAATCCGTCGAGTTCTCGTGCAGGCATCTCTACCGATTGACGAAGTCGATCTGTTCGAGATCAACGAAGCCTTCGCCGTTCAGATGCTGGCCTGCCTGCGACAACTGGGACTGTCTGGCGAGAAGGTCAATGTTCACGGTGGAGCCATTGCACTCGGCCACCCACTCGGTGCCAGCGGTGCCCGAGTCGTCGTGACACTGCTCCACGCGCTGCAACAGCGCCGCGCACGATGGGGCGTCGCGTCACTGTGTCTCGGAGGAGGCAACGCCGTGGCGGCTCTGTTTGAGTCCGCGATCTCCTCAAATGGATCATGATCGAGTGATTGGCTGTCCGAAAAGAAACAGCTTGCTTTCAGGGTGCCACGGTCACGGCTTCGACACCTGTTGCGGCAAGTCCAGTTCTCGGACAGCCGTTGAGAGCGACGAGCGCTGAATCCGTGCCGAACTCACGACAAGCGGGGTGCCGTTGAATGCCGTTGACTGTCGGACCTGTCACGGCGCGGCTTCACTTCGTTCACCCGTAACCAAATTGAAAGGAGATACCGTCAGATAGTCAGAACACTGATCCTCGCTGAACTTCACTCATTTCGATCAACGAAGATCAGTGTCAATCAGTGTTCCAGGTTCTCCACGCCACCCGAAGAAATGAAACGATAGGGGCGGTGCCTTTTCTACTTCCGAGAGTGGCGTTGCCGTAGGGTGCGTGGAGTCTTCGGAACGCACCGGC
>JAYUFF010001042.1:0-8738 GCA_043738825.1 Schlesneria sp. | reverse complement strand
CAGGTCTGTCTCGACGAAGGTGATTCCGGCAGCCGCGAATTGTTGGCGGGAATCCTGGTCGAATCGGAAGAGCACGTCGATTGGTGCGAAATGCAAATTGACCTGATCTCCAAGATCGGCATCCAGCACTACATGGCCCAGATGATGGGCGAGGCCCCGGCCGGAGGACATTGACGGGAAGACCGAAATCCCAAATCCCAAGTTCCAAGAACCAAACGAATCCCAAATCTCAAAACGGGAAACCCCAAACCTCTGTACTCGGGTCACGGCCCGATGCAAAAGTTTGGGATTTGTCTTTTGGTGCTTCGGATTCGTTTGGTTCTTGAGATTTGAGTTTTCTCGTCACCCGGTTCCCAACCCTCGGTCATACGCTTCCAGGTCGCGCATGTAGACGGCCAGCGTCGATTGCAGTGTCTCGCGGCCGATTTGCCAGCGGGGCGTTTCGTCCGTGTAGCGGTGGCAGTGCTCGACCAGCATCCGGTGCAGGAACTTGAACAGATGCCGCGGTACGCGCAGGCGGGCCAGCGTGCTCACCAACTCCGGTTCGGTGATCGAGTCGTCGAACCAGCCCTTGAGTTTTGCGGGGCCTGTGGGATTGTTCGGGTTGCTGGCGCGGATGCGATCATTGGCGAGGTCGTATAGTGACTCACCCGTCCACTCCAGCGAGCGAATCAGGTTTTGCTTGTCGAGCCGTGAGCGTTCATAGAATTCCTTGTCCTCGCGTTGCAGAAACAGGCTCACTTCGATCGGCAGCAGCAATTTGAAGCCGAGTCCCGCGTGCTTGAGAAACTTGTTGTCGAACATCGGCCAGAGAAACGCCTTCATCCGCTCGGCCGATCCGTTGATGAGGTGCGGCTCATCCACACGGTCCACCAGAATCGTGATCGACTCGAACCCGAGCGCCTTCAAAATCCCCTGCAACTTGCCGAGCAGCTCGTAGCGATCATCACTTCGCTCGCGCGACGGGAGCGGCTGGCCGGTGATGTCTCGCTGTTCGAGTTGAGCCAGCGTCCCGCGCAGCGTGTTGACCTGACGATCCAGCACGCGAATCTGCCGCTTGATCTTCCAACTCAACCAGACCAGACGCGACTGCCGCCAGAGCCACGGCCCCCAGCCGGCCACGATGATCAACCAGACCCACCACGACGAGAACATGGAGGAGAGATAACCAAACTCGGCGAGGATGCCGAACATTCCGAGCGACACTCCGGCACCGATGGTTAGCTCGCGCCAGGTGATCCAGTTGGCAAACCGCAGCTTGCGACGCAGACCCGACCAGCGACTTTGCAACGCCACATCCGTACTGCGGTCATAGTAAGCAGCCAGCAGCAGGAGGTCTCGTTTCTGGGGCCGCGTCAGAGTTTGGAGCCGCTCGTTCTGAACCTCGAAGGGGGCGGCGTCTCCCTGAGTCCGCTCGTTCAGAATGTCGTCGATCAACCGCGTCGCAGCCAGTGACAGGATGCAGTCGATGTGGTCCCACAGCCGCCACTTGCCGAGCGTTCTTTCGGGCGAGCCTCCCGGCCACGACATCTTCTCGTTGAAGCAATCGAGGAACGGATTGAAGTCGTCGTACTCAATGACGAAGACCCGCGCGTCGGGGTGCTGTTTGTTGTAGTCGGACGTGTGCTCGACGATCTGCAATCGCAGCGCCGTCTTGCCGCTCCCCTTTTCACCGAAGACAACGGCCGTGGCGGGAGTCCCCGGATCGCCGTAGATCTTGTCCCACGCGGGATGAAACGTGCCGCGCGAGCAAACTTGTTGAAAGAGTGGATCGGTCTGAGCGTCCTCCTGCGAGAACGGGTTCTGCGACAGACCGTGATGTTCGAGAAACTGCTGGACTTTCATCGGGTCATCCGAAGAGAAGGTTCGTCGATTGAGGGACCGTCAGCCATCATTGAACCGTCGGCCGTCATTGAGGGGTTTGGCCCCAACGCCATCGGCGCGGGCGCGAATGGTAGACCAATGCTCGTCGGCACGCACGCCGATGGCGTGACGGCTAAGAAATTATCTCAAAGTCCCGCCCACCTCAACGCGGCGGGCATCACGGGAGAATGGCGGCTCGAAGTCCGGCCGGTTCCGGCTGACTCACGCCATACAAACCGGACTGACTGACCGGATGTGGAAGATCGAAGACCCCTACTGCGATGCGGTCGGGGCCGCTTGAACGGCTCGACAGAAATGAACAACCCCACGCTGCTGAGTCGTGGAGTTTTCGATGGCGGAGGCCCGATTCAACGAGCGATCTCAAACTGTACCTCCATCAATAACAGGCCGCTTGGGACTGCGGCCCCGCACCGAATGGCGAGCCGATCCTACCCAGACCGAAAAACTTGCCTGGTCGTCAGATTCTCCGATCGCTTGACCCGACAGATTCTCTCGCGCTAGGATGGCATCCGGCAGGAAGCCTTTCAGACCGGCGGCTCGACCGCTGAGGAATTGATTGAGTCACAACCTGTGAGGGAGGGGAGATCATGAACGTCAGTCGAATGCTTCAAGGGTGCGTGCCTGTTGCCTGTCTGATGGCGGCCGGGCTGTTTGCGAGTTCTGCCGAGGCTGGGCCGCTGGTTGCTCAACCGAATCTGACTCAGGCTGTTGCGCCGGCAACAGTCGGTTTCCATCGCTTCCACGGCGGTTGGGGGTATGGTGGTGGCTATCGTGGTTTCGGTTCGTACTACTACGGTCGCCCCTCACTCTACTACAGTGGTTACGGTGGCTATGGTGGTTACGGTGGCTACAGCCGTCCTTATTACAGTGCCGTTCGCTACAACTACCGACCGGCTTACTCGTACGGATACGCCTCGCCGTACTACTCGAACTCCTACAGTTCGCCGTATTGTTCGAGTTGTTCGAGTTGTTCGAGTGGCTATTCCAACTACGGCTATTCCAACTATTCGTCGGGATCGTATTACCAGCCCGTGGTGTACTCACAGCCAGCGGTGTACTCACAGCCAGCGGTGTACTCCCAACCAGTCGTGTACTCCCAACCAGTGAGTTACTCGCAACAAGTGGGCTACTCGCAGCCGATGGGCTACTCGCAACCGGTGATGTACTCCCAACCAGCGGTCTATTCGCAGTTGGGTTGCTCGTCGGGCTATTACGCTGGTTCCCAGTCGTACTACTCCTGCAATTCGAGTTACTCGTATCCGAGGTATCGCTCGGTCGGCTTTAGCATGGGCGGCTCTGGGTATTCGAGCATCTCGCCCTATTACTCGAACGGCTACTACGGCGGATCTTGGTAACGCCGCGAGTGGACGTGACTCGTGCGGAGCACTCTCGGGAAGCCCGGTCATTCAGACCGGGCTTCCTTCGTATCCGGGCTTGCTCCGTGGCGGGTGATTGACGATAAGTTTCTCCAGCGGGCTGACAACAGGAACGCGCACGGATGGCCTTGGTAACTTCAGTAGATGGATCTCAACATGCCCACCGCCAGTGACGACTTTCGTCTGGAGTGGCACGGCAACACCGTGATCATCACTCCCTCTCCCAATGTCGAACAGATGCCCTGGGAGTTGACCGAGCAGGCGGCCGACATCGTGATGGAGCCGCTCAAATCGTCCGCCTCACCGATGGCGGTCGTCGATCTGAGCGAAGTGAAATTCTTCGGTTCGGCGTTTCTCGCGCTGTTGTTGCGGTGCCACACGGCGGTGAAGAGCCGTGGCGGGGAACTGGTTCTGTCGGGGCCGAGCAAGATGGCGCGTGACCTCTTGAAACTGACGGCCCTCGACACCCTCTGGGCCATCTACGAGACACGGGCCGAGGCGATTGAAGCCGTCGATGGGTGATTGGATTTTCGATTGCCAATCGAAAATCCAAAATCTTCAATCCACAATTCCCCGTTGACGGAGCCAACTCATGCTGACTTCAACCTCATCCTGGAGCGGCAACTTCGACGCGGACGGTCGCGCCCAATTGATCGCCGAGATCAAGGAGACCGCCGACAAGCTCGACCGCGACCAGGCGTCGCGCGGCGATCTGAAGCTGCTCAGCCGTGCGCTCAAAGAGCTGCGGTACGCCTTCAAAGTTTTCACGCCCTATCGCCGGACGAAGAAGGTGACGGTCTTCGGTTCGGCGCGGACTCCCGCCGAGCATCCGGAGTACGTCGCGTCGGTCGAGTTGGGTCGTCGCATGGCGCAAGCCGGCTGGATGGTCGTCACCGGCGCAGGGGGCGGCATCATGGAGGGTGCTCACGTCGGCGCGGGGCAGGCCATGTCGATGGGCGTCAACATCATGCTGCCGTTCGAGCAGGAAGCGAACCCAATCATCAACAAGGACGAGAAGCTGGTGACGTTCCGTTTCTTCTTCACGCGCAAGCTGATGTTCGTGAAAGAGGTCCACGCGGTCGTGCTGTTCCCCGGCGGCTACGGCACTCAGGACGAGTTGTTCGAGGTGCTGACGCTGGTCCAGACCGGCAAGCGCGACATGCTGCCGATCATCTGCGTCGATGCACCCGGCGGAACCTATTGGACGGCGTGGCTCGACTTCATTCGCGAGCAGCTTCTCTCGCGGAAACTGATCAGTCCGCACGATTTGTCGCTGCTCAAAGTCACCGATTCGGTTGACGCCGCCGTCCAAGAAGTCATGCGGTTCTATTCCGTCTACGACAGCATGCGGTACATCCGCGAGAAGCTCGTGCTGCGATTGCACTCGCCCATCAGCGACGAACTGCTCGACAGGCTCAACGCCGAGTTTGCCGACATCCTCGACAGCGGCCGCATCGAACGAGTCGATGCGCACCCGTTCGAGTTGGACGAGGAGCATCTGCTGAATCACTCGCGCCTCTCGCTCCACTTCAACCGCCGCGACGCCGCCCGACTGCGTCAGTTAATCGACACGATCAATCGCGGTTCGTAGCTGAGCGGTTCGAGTCCGGGAAGGCGGCGGGTTGCCGACGTTTGGAATGCGGCCTCCAAACATCGCGGCGTCAAGCCGCTCACGAAGTGACAGTGAGGTGAACGATGACGCTGAATGAACTTCAATCGCGCTACGACGAACTCCAGCGCGAGGCGACCATTCTGGCGGGCGGCTTGGAGGAGATTCCGCGTCGCGCCGTGGTACTCAACAGCTTGTACTTCGATTCCGGGCGGAACCACGTCTTCTCGCACATCGCCGCGCACGGCGCGCTGTGGGCCTACCGCTATTTCGAGGTCGGCGGACGGCTCGGGCGGTTGATTGCCAATCGCTATTTCTACAGCAAGACCGAGAAGACGTATCGGCTCGGCATCCTCAACGAGTTCGCCGAGGGCTTCCGTACGGTGAACCGACAAGTCTGCATCGACACCTACGCCAACTATCACTTCACCAAGCAGCACGGTGACGAGGCAGACGCCAGCCAGATCGTCTCGCCGACGTTGCTCGACGCACTGAACCGCATTCACGCCGCCAGCCGCGCGGGGCGGGAACTGTCCGCCGCCGAGAAGCGGCTTGTCTTCGAGCAGTCCTTCCGCTGCGAGCAGGAAGTGACGGTCGCCCCCGGTGTGAAGACGGCCGTCGATGGCTTTCAATGCCGGGTCATGAAGACACTCTGCATGAAGCCGCTCGTGCGGTTCGCCTACTTTCCCGCCTGGCGGTATCTGTGGTTCCGCGACTTCTCGAACCAATCCGAACGGATCGAGAAGGGCCTCGTCGTCTATGACCTCGCGGCTCGCACGGGCTGGCCCAATGTCGAGACCAGCCTCCGACGATACGGCTTGCTCGGAAACGAATACTTCGAGTCACCCGCCTCCACCTTCATGGCATTGCGTCACGCTGCGTGTGACTTGAACTCCGACGCCAACTCTCGGACGTAGTAAACGCACAGCCCTAAGCATTTTCCTGCCGCTCGGCTTAGGATGGGTCGCGTCAACGACCGGCCTTCAACCGACACGTACTCCGGAACTGTTCCTTGCCACCGTATCACGATGACTCGCCCGCCGAAAATGACCTCGACCTTCCCTTGCTCTCGGTTCGGACCGCGCGGGAGGCGGCGTATGTCGCCATTGAGGAGTACCTCGACTCGGGGACGTGGGTGAATGAGGTGCTCGACCGCATCTTTCGGACGGCCAGTCTGCCGCCGATCGAGCGCGGGCTGGCGACGGAACTCGCGTGCGGCGTCGTGCGACGGTTGGCAACGCTCGATTCGATCCTGTCTCAACTCGTCGCGCGGCCGTTGGAGAAGGTCGAGTTGCCACTGCTCACGATTCTGCGGTTGGGCATCTATCAACTCGCGCTGCTCGACGCGGTGCCGCCTCACGCGGCTGTGCATGAGACGGTCGAGCTAACCAAGCGACTCGGTCGTCACCAGTGGAGCGGCTTCGTCAACGGAGTCCTGCGCGGCGGGACGCGCTTCATCACGCAGGATTTCGACACGAAGCCGTCTTCGCGCGGCGTGCCGATGGCGGTGGATCGTTACCGACGACTCGTCGAGCCTGCGTTCGCCGATCCACGATCCAACCCGACCGGCTACTTCACGGATGCTTTTAGTTTCCCCGACTGGCTCGCCGAACGCTGGGCCTCGCGCATGCCGCCGCCCGAGTTGTTTCGACTCGGAGCGTGGTTCAACTCGGCAGGGCGGTTGTACCTGCGGGTGAACCAACTGCGCACGACCGGCGCAGCGATGCTGAGCGCGCTGGGTGAGGCCGGGATTGCGGCTCAACTTGTCGAAGGGACCGGCTCGTTGCTGCTGGAGGAATCGCGCGCGGTCGAGAAATTGCCCGGCTACGCAGAGGGTTGGTTCGCCGTGCAGGATCTGTCGGCCAGCCGCGCGGCGGAGCGACTCGCGCCGCAGCCCGGTCAGCGCGTGTGGGACGTGTGTGCGGCACCGGGGGGCAAGACGTGTCACCTTGCGGAACTGATGCGGAACGAGGGCGAGGTCATTGCGACCGACATTCGTCCCGAGCGGTTGGCCATCATCGAGGAGAACCGCCAGCGCATGGGAGCCAACATCGTTCAGACGTGGCTTGTCGGCGAAGACGGTTCGCGCCTGCCTGACGGTCCGTTCGACGCGATTCTGGTTGATGTCCCCTGCTCCAATACCGGCGTGCTGGGGAAGCGACCCGAGGCACGCTGGCGCATCACTCCGACAGGCATCCTCGAACTGAAGCGAGTTCAGGAGCGATTGCTGATCGCGGCGATTGAGCGACTCGCGCCGAACGGTCGGCTGGTCTATTCGACATGCAGTATTGAACCGGAAGAGAACGGCGAAGTCGTGCGGCGCGTGCTGGCGAATCGCACGGACGTGACGCTGGTCGAGGAGGAACTCTTTCTGCCCGGCCAGCCAACAGACGGCGGCTACCAGGCGCTGCTCGTTCGCGCGTGATGAGTGTCGAACGAAGTCCGGCTTTTCCGAAAGCCGGACTTCTCTTTGAGGGGCGTCACCTCCCGGAGAGAAGTCCGGCTAACAAAGCTAAGCCGGACTTCCGTCCCTTCGTCTGAGTACACGTCCTCCGGGGCGACAGGCTTGAGAACGGTTCCTCGCGCCGGGTACAGTGGCACGCCGTTGACCCGCCCTCCCGGTTCGTTTTCCGTTTTTCGAAATCGGTCGGGCCGCATTCTCCCACCTGAGTTGCTTGCTGGAGACAGACGAATGTTGCGATGGATCTGTTGGAAATACTGCCTCACGCTGACGGCTGTTGTGTGCAGTGCCTCGCCAAGTTGGGCGGGCGATGTCGAGTTCCCCGATGCGAACCTCGACACGGTGATCCGCGAAATCTTGAAGCAGAAACAAATCGACAAGACCGACAAGGCGAAGAAGATCACCGACGAGGATGTCGCCACGATCTACTTTCTCGAAGCACCGAAGCGCGACATCGAAAACCTGTCCGGGCTGGAGAAGTGCCGCAAGCTGGAACTCATCAAACTGACGGGCAACAAGATTAAGGATCTCAAACCGCTGGAAGAGTGCGTCAACATCCAGTCACTCGATCTGGCGAAGAATCAGATCGCCGACATCACGCCGCTGGCGAAGCTCGTCAAGTTGCAGTTGCTGATCCTGGATGACAACCAGATTCAGAAGATCGATGCCGTGGCCAGTCTGAAGGCGCTGAACGCTCTGTACCTGAGCCGCAATCAAATCGAAGCCGTTGCTCCCGTGGCCGATCTCCCCAAGCTGGCCGCTCTGTACTTGGACAAGAACAAAATTTCGGACATCTCGTCGCTGAAGTCTCAGCGCTGGCTGGAGCGGCTCGACCTGAAGGACAATCAGGTGAAAGACATCTCGCCACTGAACGGCATGACCGAACTGCGGTTCACGTTCCTCGAACGGAACCAACTGACAGACCTCGCGCCGCTGGTCGAGATGGCGAAGAAAGACGCCGCTGGCGAGAAGCGCTTCGCGCCGTACTGGAATCTCTATGTCGCGGGCAATCCGTTGACCGACGCTGGCAAGGCCCAGGTCGCGGAACTCGCCAAGATCGGCGTGCGAGTGAAGGCTGAGTAATTCTTCGCTCGGCTTCGATAGCGACCACTCACAGAAGCGACTACTCACAGAATTGGCAGCGGTCGGGAACAATCCCGGCCGTTTGTCATTTCAGTCCCTCAAAGAACGATCCGACCGCAGGTCTCGGGTGGTGCGAGAGACTTGCGGTCGGGATCGGTGTGGTGCGTGGAGAGAGAGCGTTCGATCGACGGGCGGTGCGACGAGCGTGTCGTGCGTGTCGGGTTGGGTGCGAGGGACGCGATGACCGGGTCACGCGGTGCGGCTTAGTGCTCGCCATTGGCTCCGGCAGTCTGAATGTCGCCGGGGGCGTCGCAGAAATCGACTT
>JAYUFF010001041.1:0-3315 GCA_043738825.1 Schlesneria sp. | reverse complement strand
ACGGCCACGTCGAAGCTCCGTGACCGTGGCACCCCCATTTGAAACAGGCGATGGCCCTGAGTTTGACATCACCGGCAGAAGTAGGAATCCGGTGAGTTGAGACCGTAGTCCGGACCCCTTGGTCGGGACGAAGGGGCCCAGGTGAAGGGTCTCAACCGTCATGCTTTGACGCTCTTGTTCTTGTGCTTCACCTCATCCGGACCAAGGGGTCCGGACTACGGCCCACTTTTTTCGCCAGAGGCTGATTCGGCCGGTTCTCGATGCGCGGCAATTCCAAAACTGTTGAAAATTTGTTTTCCTACCGATAACCATGTGCTTGACAAACCTTAATTGTGCGTCAGACTGATCGCGAAATCCCCACTCAAATCATTTTCAATTCTCGTGTCCTCACTGACGGTTCTGTCTGTTTTGGCCGTCAGCAAATTCCGTTTTGGGATCTTTAGGATGTCTGTGGAGTTCTTTATTTTTTCTTGAAAGGTGACACATGACTGCGACGAAACGACGGCTTGGTTTTACTTTGATCGAACTGCTGGTGGTGATCGCCATCATTGCCGTTCTGATCGCACTGCTGCTGCCTGCGGTCCAACAGGCCCGTGAAGCAGCCCGCCGGACCCAGTGTAAGAACAACCTCAAACAGTACGGGCTGGGTCTGCACAATTACCACGATGTGCATCTGATGTTTCCCCCAGGCGGCGGCGATTGGAACAACGGTCCCGAGATTGGTTGGCAGGTGAAGATCCTGCCGTTCATGGATCAGGCTCCGCTGTACAACTCGTTGAATATGAGTGCGAATGCCGCTCAGGGCCACGGCCCATCCGCATGGGATGTGATCCTTCCCAACACCAACCGTCAGGCACGCTACAAGCAAGTTCCGTACGCGATTTGCCCGTCAAACCCCGACGCAGCGTTTCGTGATTCAAACTGGGCTCAGAGTACCTACTCAGGCAGCCTTGGCTCCCAAAGAACTCCATCCGCTGATGGCAATTGCAACACGTTCTTGAACGCGAGGGCCACGAACGCTCCCTCGACTCAGTTTGGTTACGATGCCAACTCGGGCTGGGCAGACCATGGCAACACCTACGAAGCCCGTGGTGTTTCCGGAATGTTTAACCGCCTTGGCGCACCGATCAGGATCGCACAAGTCCTCGACGGAACCAGCAACACGTTTATGATCGGTGAGATCAATCCGACCTGCCACGACCACACCGCCGGCTGGTGGAACATCAATGGCATGGGGACGGCACATGCCTCAACCTCGGTTCCTCCGAATGACATGACCACGTGTCCGAACTCAACGCGCGTTACCAACCCGGCCTGTACCCCGATGTCCAATTGGAACTACTCGTGGGGGTTCAAATCGACGCACGCGGGTGGAGTCCACTTCCTCTTGGTGGATGGAACCGTCCGGTTCATCAACGAGGGCCTTGACTACAACTCGTACCAACGACTCGGCGGTCGCGCTGAGGGCCTGAGTATCGGCGAGTTCTAAGTTCAACGAACCATGCGGGGCGAGCAACAATCTTGCCCCGCATGGTTTTTCCTGCCTGCAATTGCTGTCCGGCCATTGACGTTGTGCCCCTTCTATGGAGATTCATTCGTGTCAATTCGAGCATTTCTTTGCATCGTAGTTTCCAGCCTTGGATTTGGAATCATCGGTTGTGGTGGTGACGCTGGCCCAAAGATGGCAGGAGTCACGGGAACCGTGACCTACGGCGGCAAACCAATCTCCGGTGCAACGGTCACTATGAAAACGGGGGGAGTGAAGGCGCAGGTGTCGATGGGCTTCACCGACTCGTCAGGCAAATTCAAGATGACCACGGGTGGTCGTGTCGGTGTCCCCGTGGGAAATGCGAGTGTCGGAATATCAAAAGTGGGCGGGACATCTGGCACGCCAGCCTTAAAAAATATGAAACCCGAGGAAATGATGAAAATGCAGCAAGCTGCCGGTGGCATGACCAATCAACCGGAGCCAGTTAAACCGGAGATCCCCGAAAAGTACGGCGATTCGACGAAGAGTGGTTTGACCGCCGTAATCAGTGTCAATGAATCCAAGAACGTGTTTGAGTTCAATCTCGTGGAGTAAGGCGAGCGGCAACTCCTAACATACCCCGCCACCAGTTCACCTCGGTGGTTCAACGGCTGTTGCACTACTCGCGTGCATCAGCAAACAAGTAGTGCAAAAGCCGTCGAGCCACCGGAACAAGCCCAGTGGCGAGAAAATTATTTCTGGCCGCTCGCCTAATCGTATCTCGGCGTCATCCATGATCCGGCACTTCGTGAGGGATCGTCGCGGGGAAAGTCGATCGGGTGGAAGTTGAGGCCCCAGAGTTGAGTTGTTGTTTGTCGTGATTCGCGCAGAACTCTTGCGCCCCTTCAGCAGTGGCAGTATTGATGAGTTGGCTTTGGCCCGTGGCCCATCCGGCGAGGGCGAACCGCCCCGCTTTGAATCCGACTGCAAAGGGGCCACAAACCTCGCGGACCCGAACACGATGGCTTGTTGTCGGGGTGTTGCTCTCGATCGCAGCAGCGATTGCCAGCCCACAGGTCTGGTTCTGGCGACAACTGAGTTCCGCACGTCAGGCACTGGCGACGGCCCAGCCGACGGTTGCGATTCCGCTCCTCAACCGTGCCGTTTCGTATGCACCGAACAGTGCCGAGGCACATTACCTGCTTGCCGTCGCAGAACGACGATCGGGACATCTGGACCGCGTCGCGCCCGCATTGCAGCGTGCGCTGGAACTCGGCTGGCACAAGGACGATGTCGAACGGCAGTCGCTCTTGGCGATTGCGCAGGACGGCAACGTGGATGCCATCGACGCGCGGCTGAAGGTGATCATGACCCAGGGCGTCAGCGACGACGTGGCGGAAGAAATCTACGAGGCTCTCGCGATCGGATATCTGAAAACGTATCGCCTGAAAGATGCTTGGCAGTGTCTCAGTTCTTGGAGTGAATGGCAGCCACGTGCCGTGTTCCCCAAGTTTTGGCGAGCCGACATCTGCCGGAGAACCGACAACCGTTCCGGAGAGGAAACGGAGTATCGGGCGATTCTGGAAATCGATCCCAGGCATTCCGAATCGCGCCGCCGCCTCGCCGAGGTTCTCAAGGATTCCAACCGGGTTGACGAGGCGAAGCAGGAGTACGAGCGATGCCTGGCTGAGGGCGTAACGACTCCGAACGTGCTAGTCGGATTGGCAGAATGTCAGCGACGGCTCGCTCAGGGACCGGCCGCCGTTCCGCTCTTGAATCGAGCCTTGACCCTGTCTCCCACCGACGCCGAGCGTGCGGCGATCCTGTCTGAACTCGGTCAGATCGCG
>JAYUFF010001040.1:0-3316 GCA_043738825.1 Schlesneria sp. | reverse complement strand
GAAGATCGTTCTCATCGCGGGCTCTCCAATCACCTAGATTGTTCACACACAGAAGGGCGTCGCGACCCTCCGGATCTTCACCCTCAAACACATCCACGCGGCAATCCGTGCCAATTTGGGTTTACGGCAGGCACAACTCTCGAAAGAGGTGTTCCTCGCCAGACAAACGGTCGAGCGACGAATCGCCCTGTCGTCCATCTGGCATGGTTGTCACGTATCAGGTCGTCGGCGGACCCATCGATTCGATCCCTGGTCGATGGTTCCGTGGGTGGCGGGACGGCCGCTCGTCGCAGAGCGTCCGCTCTGTGGTGAAACGAATCCTAGTTGTCCTGCCCCCCTGAGTCGGCTCGGCGGTACTTGGCGCTCACCTCGGATCAATCGCCATCCGATGTATGCCCGTTCGCACCGCTGTGAGCCGTCTCCCTAGTAGAATCGGCGTAGGCCGTCGCAAATCTGAAGAATCTTTGTCAAGACCTCTTGCAACAGCGGCAGATTTCTGTTTCCGGCCTCAAGGTCCACCCGGATTCCGCAGGGCGGGCGGGTGAGCAGCCTCCGTCGGCAGCGGCTGAGACTTCGATGACCGCAATTGTCGGGGCCGCTGCGAATCGACGAGCACTGCGCATCTGGAGACTCGCGACTCGTCCAGAAAAGTCGGAGTCCGGTTCTGGAACCTTCCCGTCGAGACCATTACCCTTGATCGCGGCGTGCGTGGTTGGCGATCACATTCTTTTCGTCACGCGGATTCGCCGCGACATCGGTTCACGAATGTGTTGCAAGTCTGCCGCCGGTCATCAACTTATTTGGAAGAGGTCACGCGGATGCTTCCCTTTCATCAGTTCAGCCAACAACTCACACGCCGCCACTTCTTTGGGCGCACGGCATCGGGAATCGGGGCCGCCGCGCTGGCGTCGCTGCTCGGCCGCGATGGCCTCAGTGCGCCGACCGGTCCAGCCAGTCACGGTATCCTGAACGGAACGCACTTCCCGGCGAAGGCCAAGCGAGTCATCTACCTCTTCATGTCGGGCGGGCCATCGCAACTCGACCTGTTCGATTACAAGCCGGGTCTCAAGGAGAAGAATGGCACGGAACTACCGGCGTCGGTTCGCATGGGGCAGCGCATCACGGGAATGACATCGGGTCAGAAGACGCTTCCCGTCGCCGCCTCGATCTTCAACTTCAAACAGCACGGCGAATGCGGCTCGTGGGTCAGCGACCTCCTGCCGCACACGGCCGGCATCGTCGATGACATTGCCATCTGCCGGTCGCTCAACACCGAAGCGATCAACCACGACCCGGCCACCACGTTCCTGCAAACCGGCTCGCAGCAACCGGGCCGACCGAGTCTGGGAGCGTGGCTGAGTTATGGCCTCGGTCGAGCAAACGATAATCTCCCTGCCTTCATCGTGATGATTTCTCAGGGGAGCGGGAACAAGACCGATCAGCCGATCTTCTCGCGCCTGTGGGGCAGCGGCTTCATTCCGACCGAGCATCAGGGGGTGAGGTTCCGCTCGGGAGACGACCCGGTGCTGTACTTGTCGAATCCGCCGGGGATCGACGACGAGGTGAGACGACGGATGCTCGACAAGGTCGGCCAACTGAACGAGATCGCGAAAGAATCCTTCGGCGATCCCGAGATCGACACGCGCATCGCGCAGTACGAGATGGCCTATCGGATGCAGACCTCGGTCCCCGAACTGACGGACCTCTCCAAAGAGACCAAGCAGACGATCGACATGTACGGGATCGACGACAGCGGCGTGGACGGAGGCTTCGCCCGCAACTGCCTGCTCGCCCGCCGCATGGCCGAGCGGGGCGTGAGGTTCATCCAACTGATGCATCGCGGCTGGGATCAGCACAGCAGTCTGCCGGGTCAGATTCGCGGCCAGTGCAAGGATGTCGATCAGCCTTCCGCCGCACTGGTCATGGACTTGAAAGCGCGCGGGCTGCTGGAAGACACGCTCGTCATCTGGGGCGGCGAATTCGGCCGGACCGTCTACAGCCAGGGCGCTCTGACCGAAAACAACTACGGTCGCGATCACCACGGCCGCTGCTTCAGCATGTGGATGGCCGGCGGAGGCTCGAAGCCCGGCATCTCATTCGGTGAGACCGACGACTACGGCTACAACGTCGTGAAGGACAGCGTCCCCGTCCACGACTGGAACGCCACGATCCTGCGTCTGCTCGGCATCGACCACACCAAGCTGACCTTCCGCTTCCAGGGCCGCGACTTCCGCCTGACCGATGTCGAGGGCGAGGTCAAGCCGGGCCTGATCGCGTGATCGCAACATTGGTCTGGTTGGGATGAGACGATTCCACGTTTAGCCCCAACGCCAACGGCGTGGGAGCAAACGCGAGCGAACCGTAGATCGCACGCACGCCGTTGGCGTCGCGGCTAAACGCCCATCAGGCCGCGTCGAACATCATCATTCGCCCGCGACCGCGCGGTCCAGATGGACGTAACCGCCATCGACGTGGATCAGTTGGCCGGTCGTGTGGCTGGAGCGGGGCGAGAGCAGGAAGACGACCATGTTGGCGATCTCCTCGCAGGTGGTCATGCGGTGCTCGAACGGGATGCGGTGCTCGATCTGACGGCGCGTGGCGGCCGGGTCATCGACCGTGCCGAGCCACGTTTCGTACATCGGTGTCCAGCATTCGGCCACGATCACCGCGTTGACTCGAATGTGGTACTTCGCCAGTTCGACCGCCCACTCGCGCGTCAGCGAGTTCCGCCCGCCGTTGGCCGCCGCATAGGCCGACGTGCCCCCCTGACCGGTCTCGGCCACCTTCGAGCCGACATTGACGATCGCTCCTCGGGTCTTCTTCAACTCGGGCAGCGCGAAGTGAGCCATCTCGTAGTAGTGCAGCAGGTTCTTCCGCAGTGAGGCGATGAATCGGTCGGTGTCTCCCTCTTCAAGGCTCACGCCATCATTGATCCCCGCGTTGTTGACGAGTCCGTCGATCCGACCGAACTGCGCGAGTGTGGCCTCCACCGCGCGTTGGCAATCGTCGGTGCGAGTCAACTCGGCCAACACGGTCCACGCGCGGCCACCGGCCTCGGTGATGGACTGAACTGCCGCCGCGTTGTCGTTCACGTTGCGACCGACCACGACCGGGATCGCCCCCTCACCCGCCAGCACCTGCGCGACACCGAGGCCAATCCCCTTCGCCCCGCCCGTCACGAGCACCACTTTGTCCGCCAGTCCGAAATCCATCTGAAGCCTTCCGCAGTTCGAGTGTTTATATTTTCCGACGGGTGTCTGAATGAAGCCTGAAGCGCAAGCGAAGGTCAACGATGACCAGACCTTCGCTTGCGCTT
>JAYUFF010001039.1:0-3317 GCA_043738825.1 Schlesneria sp. | reverse complement strand
GTCAGGCTTCGATGGGCGGGTACAATTTTCGCCGGGGTTGCCCAAGTCGAACCGCGCGATGGAGGATGGGCAGGAGTGCCTATCCTCCGGGTCCATTTCTTTCTTCCGGCTGCTCGCCCTATTCGGGCAACGCTGGCGCAGGCGGCACGGTGGATGAACCCGCCGGTGCGACAGCGTTCTTTGGCGCGACGGACGGTGGCGAGTCTGTGGCCGGATTGAATCCCGACACGGGGACGGCTGCCGTTTGCACGATCAGCTTCGAGGGATTCTTCACGTCGGACTTGTCACTCAGGATTTGGACCCAGCCCACCAGGTGCAGCGACCCGCGAATGGGCGGCTTCATTTCGTCCGGGAACTTCAATTTGTTGCCCGCTTCAAAACGCTGAATGTACTCGTCAAGGTGCAGTTGGAGATCGGTGACGGGCATGGGCATGAGGTATTCGTACTTCAGTTCACCTTTCTTCGGAGCGATGCCACGTGCGCCACCGGGCATTTCTCGCACGAGCATCTCGTGACGACGGATGCCGTTGGGCATGTGGGACTCGACGATGTCCTCGGCCAGTGCCAGTCGGAGTCTCAGCATCGGCAGTTGTTCTTCGGACGCGCCGGTGACATCCGCTCGAATGGACAACTGGCCCGCAGTGACGCTCGCTTCGAGTTGCAGGCGGATCGGAGTCGATTGCTTGCGCTGCTGATCGATGAAGTTTCGAAAGATGTTGTACGCCGTCCCCGAAAGTTGCAGGGGGCCGGCATAGGGAAGCTGGCTTGAGTCCAGGACCATTCCATCCACGGCAACGGTCGGAGTGGCCGCCACTTCGTAGAAGGAAAACCGGTCTTCGCCATCTTGATTGGCCATTCCATCGGGACCGGGACTGTGCTGGTGGTATCGCAGCACGACGACATCCCGCTTGGGAAATTCCGCAGACACCGCCGTCACCGCGAGATCGGCCGCCACGCTACCGGGGCCTTGTCCGCAGGTGAACAGTTCGACCAGCACCGTGTGATTTCCCGGTTCGGCCGACGCCGTCGCGGGCATTTTTTCACGAACATCACGGAGCAGGGCGTCGATCTTGGCGTGATAGGTTTCGGACAGATGTTGCTGGAGTCCCGTGTCATCTCCATGTCGCTCGACCCACAGTTTTTTCAATTGATCGCCGGGCGTGGGGTCTCCCGCCGGCAGACCGGCGCGGAGCGACATGATGAACTGCTCGAGCAATGGCAGCGCGACGATGTCCGAGTAATACGCGATGGCGGCATCGACCTGCTTCGTCGTCTGACAATAAGTCGCGAGTGCGAGCAGGATCTCGGCGTTGTAGGGTTGCACCTCCAATGACTTTGTCAGCGCGACATGGGCCTCGGCGCGAGCGGCTTCCGATTCGGAGCGGCTCATTTTCAGGCCGATCTGGATTTCGGCGGCGGCGCGGTAACTTGCCACGAACCGCTTGAGATCTGTCGATTCGCCCTCGTCCAATTCCTCGGCCCGAGCCAGGTGTTTCAACGCCGACTCCGGCATTCGCTGGGCCGCGAGCAGTTGTTCGGCCGAACCCAACTCCGCCTTCATGACCATGCGCGGTCCCCAGTGCTTGGCACACGCGAGGTATTCGTCGATCACCTCCGAGAGTTCGGCGTCGGTGATTTGGAATTTATGCTGGTTCACCAGCAATCCGCCCAGGACATCGAGCGACGTGGGGCTGGTCCGGTTCTCGCTGGCGAGTCGCACGATCTCTTTCAGATTCGGTTGCTGCTTCATGGCCGTGATGGCCTTCTGAAAGTGATCGGAGCCGGGTGGCCCGGCCTCGTCCACATAGTCGGTTAGACTGGTCGCTTCCGTGTTGAGCAATCTGGCCGAGTACAACTCCTGAACGCCGTTGGCCAATGTTCCACGAACCGCGTGGCCATCAAACAGTCCTTGAAAGTTGATCGTGGCTTGAGTGTTCTTGATCTTCAATTTGACCAGCGACTCCTCGACGACGGTCTCCACGATTTCAGGCTTCAATGAGTCTTTGGTCGCGTCGATGAATTCGCCGTTGAACTTGCCGTCGGCCCCCTTCGACAGCCGGACAATCCAGGCGTATCTGTCCCGACCCTGTATCGTCAAAACCACCACCCAGTTCCCTTCGAGTGACTTGGGGTCGCGGTTGATCGGGACGATTTTTTTGGTGCTGCCCTGCGCAGTGGCATCCTTGGGATCCGCTCCCTCTTTCGAGGTGGAGGCACCGGCCGTGGCGGTCCCCGGCTTGGTCTTGTTGCAACCCGCCTGAAACACCAGCAGCAGACACAACGAGCAACCGACCGATCTGGCAAAGCGCGACATCTTGAGGAATTCCCGTGAATGATGGACTGGCGAGCGGCCGATGGGGTGGAGTCGGATCGGACTCGCAAGACTCTGCCGACGGTTCGTCTCTACGTTGATAACTGGCCAATTGCTGGAAACGGCCTGGAAGCTGTTTCCAAACCCTGAAAGTAACCCGCAGTGTGAGCGAGGGCCTCGTGACATTCAGCGTGAGATCGCCCTCGCTCACGCTGCGGGTTGGTTTTGAAACCAACTCCAGTCTCTTTGAAAAACCAACTCCGGTCACTTTGAACTGGTCATTTTGAACTGGTCATTTAAAACGCGTTATTGACGACCACGCAGCCAGTCGGCGATCCAAAGCTGGCTGGTGCCGTCCGGTGTGCGAGTCGAGGTCCACATCAGGCTCTTGCCGTCCGGACTGAAGACCGGCAGCACGTCGGCGGCCGAACTGTGAGTGATCTGTGTCACAGCGCCTCCCTTGACCGTGCCGCCGCTCCAATCGAGGTCGAGCGTAAAGAGATTGAAGTGAGCCGAGGTCGGTCCCTGGCTGTAATCGGCTCCGGCCCAGACGAGGTACTTGCCGCTCGGGTGAAAGTACGGACACCAGTTGACCTGTTCGAGGTTGTTCGTCAGTTGCACTTCCGTCTTTCCATCCACCGAGATCGCGAACAGTTGCAGCATGTGCTCCTTCTGGCGATCCGAGCGGAAGATCACCCACTTGCCGTCGGGTGAGAAAAACGGCCCGCCGTCGTAGCCCGGTGTGTTCGTGAGTTGCCTCACGTTCGAGCCGTCCGCATCCATCACGTACAGATCGGGATCGCCGTCGCGCGACGAGGTGAAGACGATCTGCTTGCCATCCGGCGAGAAGCTCCCTTCCGCATCGTAGCCGGGCGAATCAGTCAGCCGCTTCATCCCCGTGCCGTTCGCGTTGACGATGTACAAGTCCATGTGAGGATCGAAGTCCCACATGTAGCGCCGCCGTCCGCCTTTCGCCGCCTCTTCTCGCGCGGCCAGTTCGGTCTCG
>JAYUFF010001038.1:0-3321 GCA_043738825.1 Schlesneria sp. | reverse complement strand
TCGCGGGCTTGTAGTCGAACGTGTCAATGTGGCTCGGCCCGCCGTACATGAACAGGAAGATCACGCTCTTTGCCTTCGGAGCGAAGTGCGGCGGTTTCGGAGCCAACGGATTCTGGTGCCCATTCCCCTCGGCAGCCTTCACTACCGACGAAAAGAATCCGTTGCCTTGCAGCATTCCGGCCAGAGCCGTCCCGGCAAACCCACCGCCAGCCTGCCACAGGAATTCGCGCCGCGTCCGGCCACAGAAATTGGAGGTTGTCATGTTTCGTTCTCTCATCGAGGAAGAGGTTTGACCACAGATAGCACTGATGGGCACAGATCAGGCAGAAAGCTTCCTTCGTCTTATCCGTGAAATCTGTGCCATCCGTGGTTGATTTGCATTCAGTCCAAATACACAAATTCGTTTAGGTTGAGGACCATCAGGCAGAATTGGTTCAGGGCTTGTTCGGCTGTCTGGCCGTGTTTCTGTTGCAGGGCTTCGATTAGTTTGAGGCCGCGCTCAACGAGGGCCTTGTCCGGCTCATGGCCCAGCGCGAGGCGGTAGGCGAGCGTCACTTGGGCCTCGACTTTGTCGCCCGCTTCTTTGCGGAGGCGTTTCGCGAACTCAGCGGCCTGGTCGTTGAGGAGTTTTCCATTCAGCATTCCGAGAGCTTGGGTTGGTTGAGTCGTGGCGAAGCGCGCGGCGCAGGTTGTGTCGGAGTCGGCGACATCGAAGTCGGCGAGGATCGGCAGGACGAGCGAGCGTTTGACGTGAACATAGACGCTGCGCCGCGTTCGGTCCTCCGGTGACGAGTTGCCCCAGCCGCTGCCCGGACTCGATTGCCCCGCCTTCACCTCATCGCTGATCTCGGGGTACACGCCCGGCCCGTACATCTTCGCGTTGAATTGACCAGTCACCGCGAGAATCGAATCGCGCAGCTCTTCGGCACCCAGTCGCCGCATATCGAATCGCCAGAACAGTTGGTTGAGCGGGTCCTTCGCCAGCGCCGCCGCGTTGCCTTGCGACGACATGCGGTACGTGTTCGACATCACGATCAATTTGTGAAGCGGCTTCATGTGCCAGCCTCCTTCCACGAACTTCGCCGCGAGCCAGTCGAGCAACTCGGGATGCGTGGGCGAATCGCCGAGCAGGCCGACGTTGTTCGGAGACCTCACGATTCCTCGGCCGAAGTGGTGCTGCCAGAGTCGGTTCACCATGACGCGTGCGGTGAGGCGGTTGTCGGGCGAGGCGATCCAATTCGCGAGAGCCAACCGCCGGCCCGACGACTTCGCACCGGGCAAGGGCTGCGGAATGGTCGGCAATCCGCCGCCGATGACCGACTGGAACGCCGGGACAACCTTTTCGCCCTGCGCCTGCGGGTTGCCTCGCTTGAGCAGGAACGTCTCGGGCGGGTTCGGTCCGATCTCGGTGACGCACAGCGCGTAATCGGCTTCGACTTTGGTCCGCTTCAGTTCTTCAAGCTGCTTCGTTTGCGATTCGTATTCCGAGTACTTCGCCTTGCCGAGTATTTCCGGCCCGCGCTGCTTGATGAGTTGGTTGAAATCCTTCTTCTTCGCGCGGCGGTTGCCGATCGGTTCGCCCTCTTCGGTTGTGGCCGACAGGTAGCGTTGCTCGAAGCCGGGACCGGACCACTTCACGAGCAGGCCCTTCGCGCCGGTTGGTCCTTGGAAGTAATCGACGCGGATCGGCACTCGGCCCTGCTTGAGCGTGGCTTTCCCGAGTTTCGGGCTGCCCGTGCCGTGAATGCCGTCATGTTCGGCGATCTGTTTTCCATCGACCGTCAGCCGCGAGCCATCGTCGGAGTCGAGTTCAAACGTGTACTCGCCGTCCGCCGGAACCTTCAGTGTTCCGGTGAAGACGAAGCCGAACGAGAACTCGCGCGTTGCGGGCGAGATGTCAAAGAAACCCTGCTCCAACTTGGCGACGGTCTCGGCCTTGAGTTCATCGAACTTGGGAAGCTTCTGCCACGTGTCGCGATAGAAGCGGTATTCGAGTTCGTCCATGTCGGGGTTGTCGGCCTGCTGCTCGACCTTCGAGACACGCTCGCGAAACTCCTTCTCGATCGCCGTGACTGACGCTTGTGTGGTATTGAGTTTTTCCTGATGAGTCTTCAGCCGCGCCTCGTAGGCTTCGCGCGCGGCGTCGTTCTCGAAGACGGCCCGCTCGACGTTCGGGTTCGGGTTGCCGTTGGGCGTGATCCCCTGAAAGAACGCCAGCATGCTGTAGTAGTCGCGTTGCAGGATCGGGTCGATCTTGTGATCGTGACAGCGGGCGCAGTTCACCGTCAGGCCGAGAAACGTCTGGCTGGTGGTCGTGATGATGTCGTCGAAGCCCTCATACAGGGCGAGCAACCGGTCGGCCGGCTCATCGTCCCAGAGACCGAGCCGGTAGAAGCCGGTCGCGATGATCGAGTCGCTCGTCACCGTCGGCAGTTCGTCTCCGGCCAGTTGCTCGCGCACAAACTGATCGTAGGGCTTGTCGTTGTTGAAGGCACGAATCACGTAGTCTCGGTAACGCCACGCATTGGGTTTCGGCCCGTCCCGCTCGAAGCTGTTGGTGTCGGCGTAGCGCACGACATCGAGCCAGTGCCGCGCCCACTTCTCGCCGTAGTGCTGCGATTGGAGCAGCCGATCAACAACCTTCTCGTAAGCGTTGGGCGAGTCGTCCGCGAGGAACGCTTCCACTTCGGCCGGAGTCGGCGGGAGGCCGGTCAGATCAAAGGTGACTCGCCGCAAGATCGCGGTCTTGTCGGCAGGCGGAGCCGGAACAAAACCCTTCTGTTCGAGCTTGCTCAAAATGAACGAGTCGATCGGGTTCGCCACCCACTTCGCGCTCTTCACGGTTGGCGGTTGCTGAGGCTGCGGTGCCACAAAGGCCCAATGTTCTTTCCACTCGGCCCCCTGCTCGATCCAGCGGCGAAGGAGTTCGATTTGCGAGTCGGTCAGCGGCGCACCCTCGGGCGGCATCTGAACACCTTCTTCGCGCGAGGTGACTCGCGTCATCAACTCGCTCTTCGCGACATCCTTCGCGGCGATCGCGTGCTCGCCCGACTCCAGCTTTGCGAACGCGGCCTCTTTATTGTTGAGCCGCAAGCCACCCTCGGCCTTGTCGGGACCGTGACAGGCATAGCACCGCTTGGCGAGGATCGGCTGAATCTGTCGCCCGAAATCGATCGGCTCGGTGGATGACTGCGCGGTGGCAATCTGTGGTAAGACAAGCAATACGGCGATCAAGATTGCCGTCACAGGAGTGTCTCCCCTCACTAGCCCGACGCGCAAGCGAGGGCCAAACACTTGATTCACGCGAAGCCCTCGCTTGCG
>JAYUFF010001037.1:0-3323 GCA_043738825.1 Schlesneria sp. | reverse complement strand
TGTCGTCGCCCGCCGACGTGGCGAGCCGCTTGCCATCGGGAGACCACGCGATCCCCGTGACGGGCAGCTTGTGCTCCTTGAAGAGCAGCGGCGTCTCGTCACTTTCGAGCTTCCAGACGCGAGCGATCTCATCTTCGCAGGCCGTGGCCAGTCGCTTCCCATCCGGCGAGAACGCGAGACTCGTCACGTAGGCCCGATGACCTTTGATCGTCTTCATCAACTCACCTGTCGCCACGTTCCAGAGCGAGACGTTTTGATAGCTGCCCGTCGCCAGCAGCTTCCCATCGGGCGAGAACGCCACCGCACGCACCTGTCCCGATTTCGTCGGCACCTCGCGCACGATCGACTTCGTTTCGAGGTCGATCAGTTGCACGGCGTCCTTGGCTCCCGCCGCCAGCCACTTGCCGTCCGGGCTGAACGCCACGCTGGTCACCCAACTGTTGAAGGCCGTCAACCGCGCGGTCGGTTCCAACACCTTCGCTTTCGACGCATCCGTCTTCTTCGGCGAGCCACCCAGTTTGAACGGTTGCGGTCCCTTGGGCTTGTCGGCCGCGAATGCGAACAGGCCGAACGTCAGAACCAACAGCGCGAACAACGGGACTCGCATGGCGTGCTCCTTGAGAGACGGTGTGGGATGCCGCGCGATTATGTCACGGCCCGAGAGACATGCCAACACGCGACCCCGCTACGAACCGGGGTAGTGTCCTAATTTGAAGTTTTCTTGGTTGCACGGCGATTGACCAGTCTCCAGCCAGACGATTCAGTGATGAGCCAAGTGTGGTAATGAATCTTGCCACGCTGGCGAATGCGGGCAGTGATGCGTGGCCAGCCAAAGTCCTTGGTGTCCAAGATGCGAGATGGCCATGTTCGGCGAATCATCGCCTTCATGAAGGCTCTTGAGACTGGAGGAACGTGACAGCCCGGGTCCGACCATTCGTCTGGAAATGCGACGAATCGGACAAAGTCGCCAACTTTGAGGGAGTGCGGGTCTGGCATTCGGGTTCGCGTCCAACGGCAGGATGTCCCGTCAGTCTACCAACGAACACGCCCCGGTTCATCGCCGGGGCGTTTGGCATTCAGGCCACAAATTAGGACACTGCCCGAACCCGCCAGTCGCGACCGCCCGATTGCCAACTTCGCGCCGAGTGCCTCTAATGTCGTCGGCCTTCGCTCGGGAGGCCGCTGATCCTCTTTCGCTCACAGGAATGCATCGTGGCACGATCTGCTCGTTGGACTTGGTTGGCAACGGCGTCGCTGGCCGTGGTCGTTGCGGTGTGGTTGGCCTGCGGTGTCCTGGTCGAGGCTCAAACGAGCAAGTCGAAGTCGAAGCCCAAGGCGATCAGTCCGGGTGAGATGAAGAAGCTCGATGTCCGGATGGAGGATGTCCAAAAATCATTCGTCAAGGAAACGGCGACGTTGATTCGCGACTTCGAGGAGGTCGGACAACCCGAGCGGGCCAAGCTGCTGCTCGAAGTTTTGCTGAAGCTCGATCCGAAGAACGATCAGCTTCAGAAGAAGCTCGACACGATCAACGACCAAATCCTGAATCAGAGCGAGTTCGATTTCGACATGGACGTGAGCAAGTCGTGGGTGCAGGTCGGAGTCGTGACGGGCGGCAAACCGGCTCGCGTCACGGCCGAGGGCGACTACAAATTCGACGCGGCCGGCAAGTTGTCGGCCGATGGCGTGTCGTCACAAGACCCCGCCAATGACATGGTCGCGGGCATCCCGATGGGAACCTTGATGGGAGTCGTCATACCGGCGAATGCACAACCCAACCGCAACAACAACGGTAACAACAACAACAACCGACCGCCTCCGTTCTCCGTGAAGTCCGAACACGAATGGACTCCGAAGCAGGACGGCGTGCTGTTGTTGAAGGTGAACTTCCCACCCGGCACGAAATGCACGGGCAAGCTGAAGCTGAAGGTCAGCGGCATGTTGAAAGCCTCGTGAACGGAGGCTCTGCCAGATGACATCGTCTGTTGTCGAGCCGCAGGCCGAGGAACCGTTCGGCGTCGGATTGATCGGCTCATCCGCCACCAGCCGTTTCGTTTGCGAACGGCTGTCGCTGCGCAGCGATCTGCGTCTCGTCGCGACTTGGTCGGAAGAGGAGCCGGATCAAGCCTCGGCGTTGACGCTCGCCGGGGTCACAGCAACCGGGTGCCATCGTTTTCTGACGCCCTGCGACGTGATGCGCGAACCCGGTGTGCGAGTCATTCACTTCGCCAACGGCTCGCAGGTGGACTGGATGCGACAGGCATTGCGCGCGGCGAAGTCGATCGTGGTCGAGTCGCCTCAATCGCTGACTTGCGACGAACTGGAGCGGCTCGCCAGTGACGCGGCGTTGTGTCGGCAAACGGCAGCCATTTACTCGCCGCGCCATTGGGAGACTGATTTCGTACAAGCGCGATCGGCACTCGAAAGCGGTCGTCTCGGTAGGTTGTTGCGAGTTCGATACTCAGTTCACGACGACCGCCTGCCCGGCGAGACCTTTCCGCGGGGAGTCGCCAACGAACTCGGCTGGCCAGTCCTCGACCAGTTGCTGGTGCTGCTCGACTCGCGCCCGTGCCATCGCTTCGACTGGAGACACTTCCCGTCAGACACCGACCGCAGCGACGGCTTCATCGGCCGCTTCGACTTCGTCGATGACGTGTCGGCCGTCGTCGAGGTTCAAACCCGCTCGCTCCTGTCGTACCGTTCGGGCTGGATGCTCGAAGGGACGGTCGGAGCCTGTCGCAACGGGCGGCTCTACACCCGAACCTCCGATGGCGAGATCATCGATGAACCACTCCCAACGCCCAGCATGTCGAGCGACCACTTCTTCGACGCACTGGCCTCCACACTGCGCGGCCACGCCCACGATCTGCCCACCGTGAGTGATGCGATTCGCGTTGAGGCACTGCTCGCAGACTTTGATGCCGGGAGAGCGTAGTCCCGATTACCACAACTCGAATTGACCATGTACTAGCCCGACGCGCAAGCGAGGGCTAATCGTTCGATTCACGTCCAGCCCTCGCTTGCGCGTCGGGCTAGTGCTTTTTCACAGCTAAGAATGGGGGTTGTTGTCGTAGCCACGTTCGCCAGAACGTGGGCGAGACCCTCGATTGACCCCACGCTCTGGCGAGCGTGGCTACCCCAAGATCAAGCTGTGACAAAGCACTAGGAATCTGCGAACGATTCAGGTAAGAGGTTTGCGCAATCGTTGCGCGGTGCTCAGCAAGTCGAGGACACGAACACTGTCATCTGGCCGCATCCCGGCCATTGGGAAAAGTTGGCATGACCATCGCCCCCTCTCAGCGACAGTTGGCAGCAGCCGATGA
>JAYUFF010001036.1:0-8777 GCA_043738825.1 Schlesneria sp. | reverse complement strand
AACGGCTGAAGTCGATCAATTCCGAATTCCGAAGTGCCTGACCCCGGCCCCTTGTCCCACGCTCATCAGGTCTTCGCGTGAACGAACTCGCTTCCTCCCGCCGACTGTTGCTGGCCATCGAGTCTTCGTGCGACGAGACGGCGGCGGCCGTGATCGACCGTGATCGGCGAGTCCTCTCCAGCGTCGTGGCGACTCAGCACGAACTGCATGAGCGGTTCGGGGGCGTTGTCCCCGAGATCGCGTCGCGGGCGCATGTCGAACGAATCCTGCCCGTCATCGACGAAGCTTTGCGAAACGCCAATGTGACGCTGTCCGACATTGGGGCCATCGCGGTGGCAACCCATCCCGGTTTGGTCGGTTCGCTGCTGGTCGGCCTTACCGCCGCGAAGACGCTCGCGCTGGTGCTCGAGGTGCCGCTGCTGGCGGTCAACCACATCGAGGCTCATTTGTACGCCTGCCGCATGGTGGCGGGACGCGACGTGTTTCCCGCCGTCGGCCTGGTGGTGAGCGGCGGTCACTCGAACCTGTACGACTGCCGATCGCCCGTCGAGTTTGAACTGCTCGGCTCGACGACAGACGACGCGGCGGGTGAAGCGTTCGACAAGGTCGCTCAGATTCTGGGCCTCCAATACCCCGGAGGCCCGCTGATCGAGAAGGTGGCCGCGACAGGCGATCCGAAAGCCTTTCCCTTTCCGCGCACGTTTCTCAAGGACGAACGGCTCGACTTCAGTTTCAGCGGCCTCAAAACGGCGGTGTTGTACGCCGCGCGCGGCACGCCCGGTTCACGAGTTCCAATTCCTCCACTGACGCCTCAACGCATCGCCGATCTCGCCGCGAGTTTTCAAGCCGCCGTCGTGGACGTGCTCGTCGGCAAGTGCGAGCAGACGTTGCAACGCACGGGTCGGAAGACGCTGCTCGTCGGAGGCGGCGTCGCCGCGAACACGCTCCTGCGCGAACGGCTTCAGCAATTGGCAAACCGACGACGAATCGACCTGATCATCGCCCCGCGCGAATACTGCACGGACAACGCCGCAATGGGAGCGTTGGGCTGGGAACTGTGGGAGCAGGGAATGTTCTCACCGCTCGACACCGATGTCACCCCGGGCCTCGTGAGAAAGCGACCGACATCCCAGCCGGTCAGCAAGCCAGGCGCAACGGCCCACTGATCGACACGATGTGCGTATCGAGGCCAGTTCTTCAGCCCGGAGGGCGATACTCTCCGAGACAGCGCGTCAGTCTCACCGAAGTGTCGCCCTCCGGGCTGTCGGAGACTGTTGCGACTGACCCCACGGCTCGCGCCGTGGGCTACCACCTGTCGCCCTCCGGGCTGAAACTGAAGCGTGCTCCACATCGTCTTACGGGCTGAAATCGCATTGGCGTACTTTGTCGCTCAGGTCAGTTCGACTTGAAGGGCTTTGGGATTCCTTTGCCCGCGCCGCTGGAGCCGCTCTTTCCCGAGCGGCCTCGTTTGCCCTTGCCCTTCTTTTGGCGAGTCCCCGAGGACGAGTCGTCGTCGGGCGCGACGAGTTGGCCGAGTTGCTTTTTGAGTTGCACGATGCGGTCTCTCAGTTTGGCGGCTCGTTCAAATTCGAGGGCTTCGGCGGCGACGAGCATTTCGGCTTCGAGTTCGTTCAGGTACTCCTGCGTCACGTACTGGCTCTCGCTTGTGACACCGGCTGCCTGTTGTTCGATTCGCTTCGCCTGGACTTCCTCTTCGATGCCGCGCTTGATTGCCTTGATGATCGTCTCGGGCGTGATGCCGTGTGTTTCGTTGTATTCGAGTTGGATCGCACGGCGGCGGTTGGTCTCGTCGATCGCCTGCTGCATGCTGTCGGTCACGCGGTCGGCGTAGAGGATGACCGCCGCGTTGACGTTGCGGGCCGAGCGACCGATCGTCTGGGTGAGGCTGGTCGCGCTGCGCAGGAAGCCCTCCTTGTCGGCATCCAAGATCGCGACGAGCGACACTTCGGGCAGGTCCAGCCCTTCGCGCAGCAGGTTGACGCCGATGACCGCGTCGTGCTTGCCTTCCCGCAGCTCGCGCAGGACTTCGACCCGTTCAAAGGCGTCGAGTTCCGAGTGCAGCCACGCGCATTTGATCCCCTGCTCGGTCAGGTACGTCGTCAGGTCTTCCGACAACCGTTTGGTGAGGGCCGTCACCAGAGTCCGCTCTCCCTTCGAGGTTCGGTCGCGGATCTGTTGCTCCAAATGTTGGACCTGTCCCCGCGCGGGATGGATGTGAATCACCGGGTCGATCAAGCCCGTTGGCCGGATGACCTGCTGGACGATCTCACCGCCCGACTGCTCCAATTCCCAGTCGGCGGGCGTGGCCGAGACGAACACCGTCTGTTTGCGCCAGCGATTCCATTCCTCAAACTTGAGCGGCCGGTTGTCGAGAGCCATCGGGAGCCGAAAGCCGTGCTCGACGAGCGTCGTCTTCCGCGCGTGGTCTCCGTTATACATCGCACGAATCTGCGGGACTGTGACGTGCGACTCGTCGATGAACAGCAGAAAGTCGTCGGGAAAGAAGTCGAGCAGCGTGTAGGGTGGCTCACCCGGCTTGCGGCCCGACAATGCACGGCTGTAGTTCTCGATGCCGGGACAGAACCCGACCTCGCGCAGCAGTTCGAGGTCATGCCGCGTGCGGGCATTCAGCCGCTGTGCCTCCAGCAGTTTTCCTTCGCTGCGGAACTTTTCAAGCTGTGCGTTGAGTTCCGATTCGATCTCCTCACACGCCGCCGAGACGCGGTCCTCGGGCAGGACATAGTGCTTGGCGGGATAGATGTAGGCGTCGTCGAGCCGCTTCGTTTCCGAACCGGTCAACGGTTCGATGATCGACAGTTTTTCAATCTCATCGCCCCAGAGTTCGATCCGGAATGCCGTCTCTTCGTAGGCGGGCCAGACTTCGACGACATCACCCCGCACGCGGAAGTTGCCTCGCGCCGGAGCGATGTCGTTGCGGCTGTAGTGAATGTCACACAGCTTCCGCAGCAGATCGTCCCGGTCGATCGACTCGCCGACCCGCAGCGGGATCATCATTTCGAGATAGTCCTTCGGCGAGCCGAGGCCGTAGATGCAACTGACGCTTGCTACGACAATCGTGTCGCGGCGACTGACGAGTGCGCTGGTGGCCAGCAGCCGCAGTCGGTCGATTTCCTCATTGATCGACGAATCCTTTTCGATGTAGATGTCGCGCTGCGGGATGTACGCCTCGGGCTGGTAGTAGTCGTAATAGCTGACGAAGTACGAGACCGCGTTGTGGGGGAAGAACTCGCGGAATTCGGAATAGAGCTGTGCGGCGAGCGTCTTGTTGTGTGAGAGGATCAGCGCCGGCCGCTGCATTTGCTGGATGACGTTCGCCATCGTGAACGTCTTGCCCGAGCCGGTCACGCCGAGCAACACCTGGTCGCGCTTCTGCTCGCGGATGCCGCTGACCAGTTTCGCAATCGCCGTGGGCTGATCGCCACCCGGCTGGAACTCGGAAGTAAGCTGGAACTCGGGCATGGTGTCTCGTCGATGTCAGAATGGTCGGTTGTGGCACGCAGAGCGGCGGGATTATACCTCACGGTCGTCGATGCGACATTCTTGGTGAGCCGGGTGGCGTCTGTCTGAGATCGGCCTCGTCGCTCACTTCGGCGAGCATTGTCTGATGCCGCTCTTGGGTAGCGTCGAAGGTGGACTTGAAGTAGCTCAACCCGAGCACGACGGGCTTTTACTCATTCGCCACGAGAATCAACGTGGTCTGTCTCGTCAGGTCCATTCGGTGGGTTCTGCCGAATCTCGCGCAGTGAGGTTCGTCTGCAACGCCTCGTCGATGAGATTTTGAACGATTCTTCGCCGGAGAGGTGCTCAATCGCGGCTCGTGGAAGCTGGTATCCGATGAGGATCGACGGACGGCAGCGGAGCCGCTTAAACGTTACGCAACACACCGAAGAAGAAGTCGTGAAGGACCACGGACGCCCATGAAGAAATCAGCGCTGCAGATTTGGATGTCGGTGCGGTTGCAGTGGGTACGCTGGACAGGCCCGATGGTTTTCGTGGCAGGGATGTCCTCGGCGACCCTGTCAGCGGCGGACATCCCCGTCACAACGACCAACGACTCGGGAGCTGGGTCGCTGCGTCAGGGCTTGGCTTCGGCGGTCGCGGGCGACCGGCTCGTGTTCGACCCGCTGCTGAATGGCACGACGCTGGCCAATGGAGGTTCGCTGCTCTTCGACAAGTCCGTGACTCTGCTCGACGCCAGCACGATCATGGTCACCGATCCTCATGCTTTCAAACTGCAAGCGCCGTTGATCGTCGATTGGGCGGGAACCTTGAACTTGAATGGTTCTCTGGCAGGGGCGAGCGGCCTCACCAAGGCCGGACTGGGAACGGTCGTCCTCTCGAATGCCAACTCGTACGGCGGCGGCACGTTGTTCGATGGTGGCACGTTGCGGCTGCAACACAATCAGGCATTGGGAACGGGTTTGCTCGATGTCACAGGCAACGTCGGAACGACGGTTCTCGATCTGGCGAATGGTGTCAACGCGGCCAACGACATTCGGCTGCACACCACCAATGTCCTCAACGTCGATGCCGGTGCGACGGGTACGCTCAGCGGCCTGATCAGCGAGACGGGTGGTTCGTTCGGATTCACCAAGATCGGAACCGGGGCGTTGGTGCTGAGCGGAGCGAACACTTTCTCGGGCGGCGTCTATGTCGCCTTCGATAGCACGATTCGCGCGGAGCACGACACGGCGCTCGGTTCGGGACAGGTCACGGTGGCTGGTGCGCTGACGCTCGATCTCGCCAACGGCCTGAACGTCGGCAACCACATCTTCCTCGGCAACAGCTTCACAGCGAACGTCGATACCGGCATGGCGGCATTGAGCGGCGTCATCGACGATACGACGGCCACGACTGGCTTCGGTTCCCGCCTGACCAAGACCGGCGCGGGGACGTTGATTCTCTCGGGAGCCAACACTTACACCGGCGGATCGACCGTGAGTCAGGGCACCCTGCAGGGCGACTCGAACAGCCTGCATGGCGACATCCTCAACAATGGAACCGTCGTCTTCGATCAAGCGGGGATCGGCACTTATGACGGGAACATCAGTGGCACCGGCAACCTGTTCAAGACGGGTGCGAATGCGGTGATCTTCAACGGCACTCACACCTACATCGGCCCCACGACAATCGACGTGGGCGAACTGCAAGTCCGAGGCTCGATGACGAGCGACGTGCAGGTCAGCAATTCGTTCGGAGTTTTGTCCGGCTCGGGAACGGTTGGCAATGTGACCAACAACGGTTTCGTGCAACCCGGCGACTTTGGCATCGGCCGTCTGCATGTGAACGGCAACTTCACGCAGCAAGCGGGCGGAACGACCGAGATTCAAATCAACTCCAGCGGCAATACGGCCGGAGTCAACAACGACCACCTCGACGCGACCGGCCAGGCGACGCTCGACGGGACGCTGAACGTCATCGCCACCGGGGGGGGAGTCTTCGCCAATGGCACGCAGTACACGATCCTCAACGCGGCGGGAGGCGTTTCGGGACACTTCGCTCACGTGACGGACAACCTCGCGCTGTTCGACATCAAACTGACTTACGAGCCGAACGACGTGCTGATCGAGCTTCAACGGATCGCGAATCTTCACGATGCGGCGACCACGTCAAATCAGCTCGCCGTGGGAACGGTACTCGACAACATCAGCACCACGGGCAGCATGTTCGATCTGACGAACACGCTCGGCGCGCTCACTCCCGCCGAGCAACAACGGGCCCTCAATCAACTCGGCGGCGATCTGTTTGGAACCACGCAGACGCTGGGGCTGCAAGTTGGCGACCAGTTCCAACGGGCGGTGAACAACCGGCTGATCAACAACGGCCAGTTCCTGACGGGCAATCAACCCACTGCGATGGCGTCCGCCTCCAATGGCGTCGGTGACAGTCTGGTGCGTGGTCAGTCCCCGTCGTCTTCACCGAGCGGCTGGGTTCAGGGATTTGGTGCGAGCGGCAGCCTGAGGAGCGATGGCAATGCGGCGGGCGTGAACTTCAACCAGGGAGGCGTCGCGTATGGCGTCGATCTGGCGGGAGACGACTCCGGTGTGATCGGCATCACGGGCGGCAATTCGTTCGTCGGGTTCCGGCAGGGCTACGGCGGCAGTGGCCAGTTGGCTTCACATCAGGTCGGCCTCTACATGCTCAAGCAGATCGAGCAGTTCTATTTTCTCGGCTCGGCGAACTACGGTTACAACAACTACAACACGACGCGCCAGATCACCGTTCCCAGCCAGACGCTTCAGGGAAATTACGTGGGCCACCAATTCGGAGCGTACGCGGAAACGGGGTTCAAATTCGATGCCAGTTACGTTCACTTCCAACCGCTGGTGGGCTTGCAGTACTTGTCCCTCGCCCAGCGGGGCTTCGACGAAACGGGTGGCTCGGCTGCATTGAATGTCGCGGGCAGCCAGGCTGACTCACTCCGCGCGAATCTCGGCGGCAGGATTGTGATCCATTCGATGACCGGGCCGCGTGGAGCGGTCTGGACTCCATACTGGCAGGGGCGCTGGGTCGCCGAACTGTTGAACAACGACCGCATTGTGAATGCGTCGTTCAATGGCGTGCCGATCGGCGGCACCTTCACCACGCACGGCAACAGCCTCGGCCAGAACTACGGAGTCTTAAGCAAGGGGTTGAACGTCCAAGTCACAAACAACTGGTCGCTGTTCGGCAACATCGACCTGATGTTCGGCAGCCGCTTCAACACGCACACCGGCAGCGGCGGCATCCTGTATGTGTGGTGAGTGCCGGCGTCAGCCTCGCAGCCGGTCAATCCATCGCAGTGATCGACACCGTGGCTGACAAGGAGATCGTCCTACTCGCAACCGTCATCAATGCCGTCGAGCAGTAGTCGCAGCGGCATGCACGGCGACCAACCATTCGCACTCCGTTTCGGCCCATACCAGACACCGCTGTTCAACAACGGGGATTGGGTGCGAAACAACTTCCCGAATTGTGTGGCTGGGTCGGCGCTTCGCCGCCTCCAGAGGGGAGCGCGTGCCACTTTGCTGAGGGGCCGCGAAGTGCGGACCCCAGTCACCAGCGAGAAGTTGTTTCGCTCCAGTTCCTAAACGGCTTCACTGCCGCAATGCCAAGAGTCTTTTCGCCGGGGCCGTCAACCGGGAACGGATCACAACGAATCCCTGCCGCAAGCTCCGAGGCTCATCCATCGCCGCGATGCGCGATCGGTATGTCACACCCCAAGAATTGCTCGCCATCTTGGACGAATGTCCTCGACTCAATGGAAGCTCGTCTTCGTGTGGGCACGCTTCGCAGGTCTCCGGTGTCCCAGCGAAACCCATCGCCTGACGTGGGGCGATGTCGATTTCGAGCACAAACGTCTCGTCGTCTATGCGCCGAAGACGGACTCGACTCGGATCGTCCCGCTGGTGCCGACGCTGCTGGCGATCTTGCAGGATGCGTTCGATCAAGCGGCGGAAGGATCGACGAAGATCATCACGTTTACGGCATCGTCAACGAACATCCATCGCGGGCTGGAGAAGACCATTACTCGCGCTGGCATCGTGCTGTGGGACGACCTGCTGCAAACACTTCGCCGCTGTACCGAGTCAGACTTCGCCAAACACAATCTCCAGCACGCCGTCAGCAAATGGATCGGCCATTCGATGGCAGTGTCGGAGCGACGCTGCTTGCAGGTCGATGAAGAGATTCTTGATGCTGGCTCAAACCACGATGGCGTGCCTCAACTGCGCGCAGCACAAAGCGCAGCAGTAGGCCCCGGCACGTCGCCGCAAGTCCAAGTAACACGTCGAAGCGATGACGCCGATACTGACACAATCATCAATCCCGCAAAAGCAGAAAACCTCCGTAAAAACAGAGGTCTGTGTGAAAGTGGGACCGCTCGGACTTGAACCGAGAACCAAAGGATTATGAGGCGGTTTCCGGATGTTGTCCAACGACTGACGATGTTGAGACTTGTGGCGTTCTCGGATTTTCAGTTGCACCGAAAGTTGCACTCGCGACGGCGGAAAGCGGTTGCGAGCGGCTGACATCGGTTGCCGAATCGGACCCCGGCTTGGCTCGGCTCGTGGCCGCGTGGCCAAGGTTGTCTGCAACGGTGAAGCGGATGATCTTGGCGGCATTGGAAGCCGAGCAAGACCAAGTTCCGTGAGACTTTGCCAAGGCCACCGTTGACAGAATGTGTTGACGGTGGATGCGCTCGAATGAGAGCGAAACCGCTTAGGAAACAGGTCTATTCTGAAAGGAAGGTGGTCGATGACTCAACCGTCAACAAACGGTGGTAACGGGCGCGATGCGAGTGGAAGATTCACCAAATCCAACCCCGGTGGACCCGGCAATCCGCTGGCGGGTCGTGTGGCAAAACTTCGTGCTGCTCTGCTGTCCGCCGTTTCCGAGAACGACCTCAAGGCCATCGCGAAGAAACTGGTGGCGAAAGCCAAGACTGGAAACATCCCCGCCATCAAGGAATTGTTGGATCGAACGGTTGGCCGGATGCCAATCATGGATGATGACGATCAAGACGAACCGGGAATGGTTATCCCCACAGTTGAAATTCTCATCAACGGTCGTGACGAGTACGAACAATTCCGGCGGCTTACGGACATCGGCGCAGTCTCGCACACAAGCGTTTCGGCAAAATGATTTGTCCCGTTTCCGTTGCCATACCCTTGCGAGGCGAAGACATTTTCGTGAGTCTTGACGGCGTTGATTGAATCAATGCCGTGACTGACGATGGCGAGGGTTGTTTGAGCGGT
>JAYUFF010001035.1:0-8788 GCA_043738825.1 Schlesneria sp. | reverse complement strand
CTCACCGTCAAGGTGTTTGCTCGCGGCGGGGATGCGCTCCTCGAGGCGATCACGCTGACAGAGAAATCCGTCGCGAAGACCATTACACCGGCACGACTGTCGATATGGCCACTCCGGAAAACCCATCTTGCAGAGGATGCGACAATCACATATTCATCCCGCGATGCAGGTCAAATTTTCCAGCAGTAACCAGATAGAAAAAGAAGTGCCTTCCAGCCACGCGGGAAATGCATCAAGCGTGAGCGGGTTGGCTGGAATTGGCTGTGACGGTCGATTCAGGGAAGAGTCTTGAGAATCCTCATCGTGACCCAATACTTCTGGCCGGAATCCTTTCGGATCAATGATCTGGCGCTCGGACTGCGCGCTCGTGGGCACGAAGTCAGTGTGTTGACGGGCCTACCGAACTATCCGTCGGGCAGGCTCTTCCCCGGTTACAGTCTCTTCTCGCGCCGCGCCGATTTCGAGGGAATCCCCGTTGCTCGTACGCCGTTGATCACGCGTGGCAAGTCGAAGGGGTTGCGCTTGGCTTTGAACTATCTGTCGTTCGCGCTCAGTGCCAGTCTGCTCGGCCCGTGGCTCTGTCGGTCACCGGTGGATGCCATCTTCGTATTTGGAGCGTCTCCGGTCTTCGTGGGCTGGCCAGCGATGGTCATGAAATGGTGGAAGGGGGCTCCGATTCTCTACTGGGTCCAGGATCTGTGGCCCGAATCGCTGTCAGCCACCGGCACGATGAAGCCTGGTTGGGGACTCCGTCTGGTCGATTGCATCGTTCGGAACATCTACCACCACTGCGATCGTGTGCTCATTCAATCGCCGGGGTTTCGCGAACCGGTGGAGCGGCAGGCCGTGGCCCCCTCAAAAATCGTCGAGTTCCCCAACTGGGCCGAAGCGTTGTACCAGCCACTCGAACTGCCCGAGTCCGCGCCTGAGCGAGCCGAACTTCCGCAGGGTTTTCGGCTGTTGTTCGCGGGGAACATCGGCACGGCTCAGTCGTTCCCGACGATTCTGCGCGCCGCCGAACTGTGTCGCGACGAGCCGGAGATCAAGTGGGTGATCCTCGGCGATGGTCGCGAGAAGGCGTGGGTTGAAGAACAGGTGAGGTCTCGCGGTTTGAGTGACTGCGTGTCTCTGCTGGGGCATCGGCCCGTGGAGGCGATGCCCCGTTACTTCGCTGCTGCCGATGTGCTGTTGCTCACGTTGAAGGGCGACCCGGCGTTTGCCCGCGTGATCCCGAGCAAACTTCAGTCGTATCTGGCTTGCGGCAAACCCGTACTCGGCGCGTTGGACGGCGACGGGGCCAATGTGATTCGGCAGGCCAACGCCGGGATGGTCGTGTCCGCAGAAGATGCCGAGGGTCTGGCGGCGGCAGCACGTCGCCTGTTTCACAGTTCGCAACTCGAACGCGAGCGGTGGGGCCGCAACGGGTTCGACTACTACCAGAAACACTTTGAAAGAAATCGGCTCATCGAACGCTTGGAGCAAATTCTTTGCGAGACGGTGGGCCGGTCCGAAGGCGATCAACTCCAGGAGACACTCCAGTGCGCTGCCTGATACTTGGTGGAGACGGGATGCTGGGCCATCAACTGTTGAAGAGTTGGCAGCAGAGGCATGAGGTCTGTGTCACCCTTCGCGGATCGCTGTCGGCTTATTCGCAGTACGGGCTGTTTCACCCGGACAACTCGTTCGCCAACGTCGATGCCTGTGATACGGAGCGGGTTCTGGAAGTGATGGGCGAGTTCCGTCCTGAGGCCGTGGTCAATTGTGTCGGAGTCATCAAACAGCGTTCGGCCGCCAAGCAGTCCTTGCCGAGCATCACGATCAATTCGCTGTTGCCGCACCGGCTGAAGTTGATCTGCGCGGCAGCCGGAGCACGGTTGGTGCATCTCAGCACGGACTGTGTCTTCAACGGCCGACGGGGAAACTACCGCCAATCGGACCACGCGGACGCCGAGGATCTGTACGGGCTGAGCAAGTATCTTGGCGAAGTCGGTGAAGCTCCGGGGATCACCATCCGCTCCTCGATCATCGGATTGGAACTCTCCCGCAAGCAGAGCCTCCTCGAATGGTTTCTGGCTCAGCGCGGAACCATCAAGGGCTTCACCAACGCGATCTACTCGGGAGTGACGACGGCGGAGATGGCGCGCGTCATTGAGTACGTCTTGACTGCGGAACCTGATCTGCACGGTGTCTGGCAGGTCGCCTCCGAGCCGATCAACAAGTACGAACTGCTTTGCCGTCTGTCAGCGGTACTCGGTCGCCGCGACGTGAGTATCGTGCCGGACGAGACCTTTCATTGCGACAGGAGCTTGGATGGCTCCGACTTCGCAGCGCGCACCGGATACCGCGTATCCGATTGGGATCGAATGCTTCAGGAACTGGCCGACCAAATTCAAGGACGAGGAACTCTGCATGAAGCCGCATAGCGTTTTATTTTCATCGTTTGCAGGAACTCAACCGCAGGCCAAGCCGATTCTGGCAGGCAAGCGCATCCTGGTGACCGGTGGCACCGGTTCGATGGGGAAGGTGCTTGTTCGGCGACTGCTGTCCGGTGAATTGGGCACGCCCGACAAGGTCATCGTGCTGTCGCGAGACGAAGCCAAGCAACACGACATGCGCGTGTCGTACCTCCACCGAAAGGTCACCACCGACGAGGTGATTTACCGAAACTTTCTGAACAGCCTCGAATTTCGGCTGGGCGACGTGCGCAGCTACGCCGACGTTTGCTCGGCCATGCAGCACGTCGATGTCGTCATCAATGCCGCCGCCCTGAAGCAGGTTCCGAATTGCGAGTACTTTCCCGATCAGGCCGTCGCGACCAATTGCGATGGCCCGGTGAACATTGTGCGGGCGATTCGCGAGCATCAGATGCCGGTTGACACCGTCGTGGGCATCAGTACCGACAAGGCCTGCAAGCCGGTCAACGTGATGGGGCTGACCAAGGCCATTCACGAGCGTATTTTCACCTCGGCAAACATTCTCTCCCCGAAGACGCGGTTCATTTGCACGCGCTACGGCAACGTACTGGCGTCGCGTGGCTCGGTGATCCCGCTGTTTCACGATCAGATTGAGCATGGGGGACCGGTGACGCTCACCGTCCCCGAGATGACTCGCTTCATGATGAGCATCGATCAATCCGTGGACTGCGTGTTCGCGGCGCTGCAATTCGCCGAACCGGGCGAGACGTTCGTCCCCTCGGCTCCGTCGTCCACGGTGATGAACCTCGCCAAGGCACTGATCGGCGACCGCCGGATTCCGATCGAAGTCACGGGCATTCGGCCCGGCGAAAAGCTGCACGAATTGATGATCTCCGAAGAGGAATGCCATCACACCGTACGTCGCGGCAACTTCTTCGCCATCCGCGCGATGCTGCCCGAGCTTCAGCCCAAGACGAATGCACCCTCGGCGGGATTGATGCGGGAGTTCAGTTCGGAAGACACGGTCATCAGCCTCGAAGAGACCATCGCCTTGCTGAGCCGCCACAACCTGCTCTTGGGTCAGGCCGAAACCATTGACGGGGTGGAGTTGTTTGAAGCCGCCGCCGGAAAGCAGGCCGCCTGATCGCCGCTGGCATCTGCCGTTGAAGCCCGATTTTTTTGCCGAAGCCGGGCCGTTGACGATGTTTTTTACCCGGTTGGCCGCTCGGAGTTCGACGTGAAACGCCTGAAGGTTATGACCATCGTTGGAACGCGTCCGGAGATCATCAAGCTCTCCCGCGTGATTGCCGAACTCGACCGGCACACCGACCACGTGCTGGTGCATTCCGGACAGAACTACGACTACGAACTCAATCAGGTTTTCTTTGACCAGTTGCAGATTCGCCCTCCGAACAGGTTCCTCAATGCGGTCGGGGAAACCACGGCCGAGACCATCGGCAAGATCATCGCGACGGCCGACGCGGTGATGGCCGAGGAACGGCCCGACGCCGTGTTGTTCTATGGCGACACCAACACCTGCCTGGCGGCGATCTCGGCCAAGCGCCGCAAGATTCCCGTGTTCCACATGGAAGCGGGCAACCGCTGCTTCGACGATCGCGTCCCCGAGGAAATCAATCGCCGCATCCTGGACCACATCAGCGACATCAACCTGCCGCTGACCGAACATGCCCGCCGTTATCTGCTGGCGGAAGGCATTCGTCCCGAGACGATCATCAAGTCCGGCTCGTGCATGCAGGAAGTCCTCGAACACTACCGACCGGGCATCGAAGCCTCGACGATCCTGCAACAGTTGGGCCTTCCGGATCGCGGCTACTTCGTGCTGAGCACTCACCGCGAGGAAAACGTCGATGCGCCCGGGATGCTCTCGACGCTGCTCAAGACCTTGGATGTGCTGGTCGAACGCTATCGCCTGCCGATCATCGTGTCGGTGCATCCGCGCACGAGAAACCGTCTGGCGGCTCTCGGTCGCGAGTTGGACGAATCGGGATCGGGGCTGATTCGCGCGTCGAAGCCGTTTGGATTCCTCGATTACGTCAAGCTGCAAACCCGCGCGTTCTGCGTCCTGTCCGACAGCGGCACGATCTCGGAAGAATCGTCGTTACTGAACTTCCCCGCCGTGAACCTTCGGCAGGCGCACGAGCGACCGGAAGCCATGGACGCCGGCACGCTGGTGATGAGCGGCCTCGAACCGGATCGCGTGTTGCAGGCCGTCGAACTCGTGACATCGCAATTCGACGAGCACCGTCGCGTGATGCCGGTCGTGGAAGATTACGAAGGCGGGCCGGTTTCCAAGAAGATCGTCCGCGTCATTCTCAGCTATGTCGACTATGTCAATCGCACGGTCTGGCGACGGTACGACTTGTAAGAGACTCGGATAGAGTTCGATGATGCAGGTGACAACAAACGGGTTGAAAGGTGCCGCATGAAGCGCGTGTTCGATATCTTGCTCGCCCTCGTCGCAGGGTTGATTCTCGCGATTCCCATGCTGTGCCTGGCGACTCTCGTGCGGCTGACCTCGAAGGGGCCGGCCCTGTACTGGTCCAAGCGAGTCGGCCGAAACAACTGCATCTTCCTAATGCCGAAGTTTCGCACCATGCGAACCGACACGCCGCAACTCGCCACACACTTGCTCACCGACGCCAAGACTTGGCTCACGCCGGTGGGGCATGTCATGCGGGTGACCAGCCTCGATGAATTGCCTCAGTTGTATAACATCATCACGGGCGACATGAGTTTCGTTGGGCCGCGCCCGGCGCTCTATAACCAGGACGACCTGATCAAACTGCGGACTGACACGGGGGTGAGCAACCTGGTGCCGGGCTTGACGGGTTGGGCTCAGATCAATGGCAGAGACGAGCTCACGATTCCCGAGAAGGTCGATCTCGATGTCCATTATCTCCACCACCGTTCGTTCGCTCTGGATTTGAGAATCTTAATCCTGACCGCTTTCAAGGTGTTTCGCCGCGAAGGCGTCGCGCAGGCGGGCGAAGAACGGTTTCGACACGCTCAGGTGGATGGAGCGGATCGGACGGCTGCCTAGCGGCCAGATCGGTTCGTGACGACGACGCATCATCAGTTGCCATGTGCCTCCCGTCGAAACATTCCGAGCAACTCTGAATGAGGCGGATGTTGGTATGGCACATCGCTCGAAACGATCGCGATCGGCCGGCGGAAGCACCGGCTCGCTTGGCTTCGAGTCCGGCGGCGAGCGGAACGCGCAGCCGTTCCTGGTCACGGCGACCGATGTCTGTCTGTGGATGACGTTTTTCGGCGTGACCGTCTGCTTCGGCGGTCGTGCTGCCGTGGGTCAACTCATCCTCGTTGTCGGTGCGGCACTCACGGCGGGCTGTTGGCTGCTGCATCAACTCACTGCGCGCGAGTCCAGATGCACGTGGACGGGCAGCGAGTGGCTCTGGTTGGCGGGCATCGCGATCGGGGTGAGTCAGATCATTCCATTACCGAGGGAGTGGATGCTGGCCGTCTCGCCACAGATTGGGAAGATCCTCTTGCCTCCCAGTGGCAGCAACTCCGCCAGTCTTGGGGTTGATGTTTGGAGTCAGTTGTCGCTGGCCCCGTGGGAAACGGCATCCGGGCTGGCGACGTTCGTTTCGTATTCGCTGCTGTTCCTGGTGGCGGTCCAACGTGTCCAGACGATGGCCGACGTGGAACGCACGATGTTCGGCGTGGGGATCGTGGCCGTCGCGATGGCGGCATTTGCGCAGGTCCAGTACTGCACCAGCAACGGCAAGTTTTTCTGGTTCTATCTGCACCCCTACATGGCGACAAATCTGCGCCCCACCGGGTGCTTTACGAATCGCAACCATCTCGCGCAGTTTCTGGCGTTGGGTGTCGGCCCGCTGATTTGGTGCGTGCTGCGGAGACTGGAGCCGAAGGAATCGGAGCGGGCCGACTCAGGGGTCAGAGACCCCGAGACACGGCTGCCTGCCAACCGGAATCTCGTCGTTCCCATCGCGGTCTTTCTCGGACTCGGCGGCACGGTTCTCACGGCGCTGTCCACGTTGTCGAGGGGTGGCTTGCTGGCCATTGCCATCGCCATCGCGGTCAGTGTGGGAGTGCTGTGGCGTCTCGGTCGAGTATCGGCCACGGTCTGCCTAGGATTGGTGGTCGTGGTCTCGGCGATTGGGGCCATCTTCAACCTCACGGGGAACGAAGCATCTCTCGCGGCGCGCATCGGTGGTGAGTCCGGACGCGAGTACGTTTGGCGGGCCAATATCGCGGTGGCTCGGGAGTTTCCGATTCTGGGGACGGGGGTTGGAACTCACGCCGATGCTCACCAACTGCACCTCGACAAGCAGACCGAAGGGGGCGAGTTCACTCATGCCGAGAGCGGTTATCTGCAAGTCCTGTCGGAAACCGGGTTTGTCGGACTGGGGCTGGCAGTCTTGTTCATCCTTGCCAGCCTGTGGTGGTGTTGTGGAGCACTGCGAAATCCAGACACGCGGGTGAGTTCTGTTGCGGCTGTTGTTCTCGCGAGCCTGCTGGCCAACGTCACGCACGCGGTGGGCGATTTCTTTTGGTACACGCCGTCGTGCATGTTGTTGCTGGCGATTCAGTTGGCCTGTGCGTGCCGGCTGTATCGGATGACTCAAGAGGGATCAGGGGGCAGGGGGCAGGAGTCAGGAAGAGAGTTGATGGTTGAAGGTCGAGGGTTGATGGTCAGAGGGTCGGAAGAGCGGAGGCCTTGTCTGCCGCCCTTAACCCTCAACCCGCAGCCCGCAACCGATGTCAGAGGCGGGACTGGACGAGTTCGTCAACTCGGAAGGCTGACCGCGTTGGGCGGAGTGCTGGCCGCAGGAGCGTGGATGGTTTATCTCAAGCTGCCGGCGACCTTGGCTGAGCCGGATCAGATGCGCTATATCACGATCGCGGTGGCGGGGCCTGGGTTCTACGCCGATGAGGAAGATCGGCGGGAGGCACAACTCGAAAAACGACAGGCCGCCTTCCGCGCCGTTCGTTTCAACCCTCACGACTCGCGTCTACAGGAGCAGGCCGCAATGGCCTATGTCGAATGGTTCAATGAACGTCAGGAGCAATCCGAAAACCCCTTGCCGCTGGGACAGCTTCGAGACGCGGTCACGGCCTCTCAGTTTGTATCGCCCGCGGCGATGCACGAGTGGTTGGATCGAGCCGTTGGCAAAAATGTGAAGCTGCTGCGGATCGCGATGAAGCATCTGCGCCGAGCGCTGCGCGAATCCCCGTTGCGGGCGGGATCCTACGTCCAACTGGCAGAACTCAGTTTTCTGGACGCAGACCGCGAACAAACCGAATCGGCGTATCTGAAGCAGGCGGTCGTCTTGCGGCCCCACGATCCAGAAGTCTTGTTCGCCGTGGGTCGGAATGCCTTGCTGGCCGGTGATCTGGATCGAGCGATGGAGTCATGGAGAGTTGCGTTTGAACACAGCCAACGGTTTCAGGGAATCATCACCGACCTGTTGGCGGGGCAGGTCACGCCGGAATTCTTCCTCGAAAAACTCAAGCCGGGCTGGAATTCGATCGCTCTCCTGGCACGGGCGTTTACCAAAGCCGGGCGCGAGGATGAAGCTCGCCAAATGTGGGTGCGATTTGTCAGTGACGGCAGGCAGCATCTGAAAACTTCCCTGTCTGAGGCGGAGTACGAATCCGCCGTCTTGGCCCTGCGCGCCGCACATCTGGCCCTGGGTGAACCCGATGAGGCCATCCGAGTGATGACGCTCGGCCTGAAGCGACTCCCTTACTGCTTTCCACTGCGGCAGGTGCTGGGCATGGATCTTTCCAACGAGAACCGTTTTTCTGAGGCGGCCGAACATCTGCAATGGTGTGCCGCTCGCCAACCGGACAACAAAGGGTTGCAGCAGGCTGCCGCTCGCGCCATCAAGGAACGCCTCAAGTCCGAGCCCGCAACCAGTCTTGGCAGCGTTCCGCGCGCAGCAGTCGCCCGATAGCCGACAAGTCGCCGCCGGGTCGTGGGTCAGTTTGAGCTGAATTGACTGAGGTCTGATTCGCCCGACTGGATTCGTTTAACCGCGTGGGCATCGCCCCGCGCGCGATTTGACACGAAGCGCTGGCTCCCCCTCATCGACGCGCGGGGCGATGCCCACGCGGTTAAGCGAAGAACGTCTTCATACTGACCCACAACCGCTGACATCTGGGAAACCGATGTCGCCCCGCTCGTCTGTTGGAAACATCTGACAGCTCGTGGTTTGGCAGGTTCTGCCGGTCCAACGAGTTACGTCAGTTTGTGATGGTCCTTCGTCTGGACACGTCTTTACGATTGCGATATCTACCTCGCGTCTCTCTCCCTCAATTCAATTCAATGCAAACACATCACCTTCAACGGCGACACGGATGTCGTC
>JAYUFF010001034.1:0-23327 GCA_043738825.1 Schlesneria sp. | reverse complement strand
GCATGGCGGCTCTCGTCGCCGAAGTGCTGCTCGGTTTCCTGACGTTCACCGGGAGTCTGCTCGCGGCGGGAAAGTTGCAGGAGATCAAGTGGATTCCGCAGCGACCGGTCACTTACCCGTATCAGAACGTCAGCAACATCGGACTGCTGGCATTGGCGGTGTTGATGGGAATCGTCCTCGTCCTGAATCCGACCGGAACGGGATCGAGCATCATGTTTCCGCTCATCATCATTCTGTCGCTGGCGTTCGGCGTGCTGCTGATCATCCCGATCGGCGGGGCCGACATGCCGACGGTGATCTCGATCCTCAATGCTTATGCGGGCCTCTCGGCGGTGGCGATGGGTTTCGTGCTGGACAACAAACTGCTGATCACGGCCGGCGCGTTGGACGGCTCCAGCGGCCTGATCCTGTCGATCATCATGTGCCGCGCCATGAATCGATCGTTCGTGAACGTGCTGTTTGGCGCGTTCGGACAGGTGAAGGCCGTCGAGGCCAACGCTCAGGAGCGGCACTACAAGTCGGAGACTATCGAAGGGGCGGCCCAGGTGCTCGAACAGGCCAACCTCGTGGTCATCATTCCCGGTTATGGGCTGGCCGTTGCGCAGGCTCAGCACCGGACTCGCGAATTGTACGACGAACTCACCCGGCTCGGGATCACGGTCAAGTTCGCGATTCATCCGGTTGCCGGCCGCATGCCGGGCCACATGAACGTGCTGCTGGCCGAGGCCGAGATCCCGTACAGCGACCTCGTTGAAATGGACGAGATCAACGCCGACATGCCTCAATGCGACGTGGCACTGGTGATCGGGGCCAACGATGTGGTGAACCCGGCCGCGCGCACGGACAAGACGACGCCCATTTACGGCATGCCGATCATCAATGCCGACAAGGCCCGCACCGTCTTCGCCATCAAGCGGAGCAAGAACCCGGGCTTCGCGGGGATCGACAACGAACTCTACTTCCTCGACCACACCTTCATGCTCTTCGGCGACGCGAAGCAGGTGGTGGGCGAGTTGGCCAAGCACCTCTCGGGCGGCGCAGGCGGTCACTGAAGCTCGCCGGATGGACACTCTTGCCGGTCTTCCCAAGTACCGTAGTCCCGTCGCTCCGCCGACGGGACCGTCGGAGTGATGGCGAACATCAAAGGTAACTTCCCCGCGATTAACGACGGGGGCCGGTGAACAAGCCAACACTTTGAACCGCCAGCGGCTGCGGGGCAAGTTGACCAACTCGTTCGGCTCGAGTAGTCGTGGCAACCTCAATTTGTGAAGTCGTGACACGTCCACTCGATCGAGCAGGTATGGCAATTGAAGTTGGATGTCCGTCGTGGACGTGACAACACTGCCCCGCACGTGGGGCATCGCGTGTAGTTCCAGAATGGGATCGAAGCGACTGCGGTAAGTAGAAAGGGAGCCGCCGCTATCAAGCACCAGGTGGAATGTTGCGAATGACCAGCCCCCAGAACGCCTAATGCAATTCCGGCGAAGGTACTCCCGAACAGGGTCAGATTAAATCGCCATCGAGTTGGATGGGGGAGTGTCTTCACGTTGCCCGAACTCTTCATTGAGGAGCACGTTGGCAGCACGTCCCGCCGACGGAGCGGCGGGACTACAGTAGGTTTGTAGGATGGACGGGGCGTCCATCCTACGCGGGGGCGAGCAACTCGCGGACTTTGGGATGCACGACCTGCCCGTCGGCTGTCACGAGCGTTCCCTGCACGATTTCGTCATCGCGGTTGATCGCCCAGCGTCCCTCTTTGACGAGCAGCAGCAGGAACGCCGTCACATTGCGTGAGAACATCTGACTCGCGTGGAACGGCACCGTCGAGGGGAGGTTGACGCAGCCGATGACCGACACGCCGTTCTCGACGATGGTCTCGCCGGGCTTCGTCAATTCGCAGTTGCCTCCCTGCTCGGCGGCCAGGTCCACCACGAGCGATCCGGGCGACATCGACCGGACAGCATCGGCCGAGATCAAAATCGGAGCCTTCTTCCCCGGCACGGCGGCGGTCGTGATGATCACGTCGCTTTCGGCAATCGTCGGGGCGAGTGCCGCCTGCTGGCGTTGATAAAAACCGGCATCCATCCCCTTGGCGTAGCCGCCGACCCCAGCCGCGTCCTCGATGCCCATGTCGATGAACTTCGCGCCGAGGCTGAGCACATTCTCTTTCGCCGCCGAACGAACGTCCGTCGCCTTGACCACTGCACCCAATCGCCGGGCCGTCGCGATGGACTGCAAGCCGGCCACGCCCGCGCCGATAATGAAAACCTTCGCGGCGGTGATCGTTCCCGCCGCCGTCATCATCATCGGGTAGATCTTGGGCACGAGGTTGGCCGCCAGAATCACGGCCTTGTATCCCGCGATCGAGGCCATCGACGACAGCACGTCCATGCTTTGGGCACGGGTGATTCTCGGCAGCAACTCCAGCGCGAAGCACGACACGTTGCGCTCGGCCAACTCTTTCATGAGACCCGGATCAGAGAACGGATCGCACAGCCCGATCAGCGACTGCCCGGCCCGCAGTGAGTCGAAGTCGGCTCGCGCCGCGTGGCGGTTCGCCCCCGCCGCGCGAATTTGCAGGATCACGTCCGCCGCCGCGAAGACCTCCCCGCGCGAGGCCACGACCTGCGCACCCACAGCGGAATAGTCGGCATCGGCGTACCCGGCTTCCGTCCCGGCACCGGCCTCCAGAATGACGGCCACTCCCGCCTTCTTCAGCGTGGTGACGCTGCTTGGGATCAGAGCCACTCGACGCTCGCCCGGATACGTTTCGCGGGGGACTCCCACCGTGAGCGATTTCATCTCATCAGACATGGTCCGGATGGCCTTTCACACTGGCGGCGGATGGTCGAACAACCCTGCTGCAAAGGACGGGCTTATACCGAATCGGACCTCGTTCCGACAGCATCACACTCACACGGCAGGGCCAGCGCCTTGTTGCATTTGGGAAGCGGGTGCCACGGTCACTGAGCTTCGACGTGGCCGTGCGATTGGGAAATCGGCTTGACCTCCTCACACGGCCACGTCGAAGCTCCGTGACCGTGGCACCGCAAATTGAAAAGGCATCGGCCCTGCTCACACAGGAGCGTCGTCAGAACGCGTGGTCCCACACGTCGCCGGCTCCCTTGACTCGCAGCGGGGCGAAGTGGTGCTTGACTCGCCCGAGCAGATCGGTCGGTTTGTCGAAGTAGTCGGCGAGTTGCCTCGTAATCACGGCGTCGATCGCTTCGGATTCATCGCGCGATTGGAAGTGGGACAGGACCAGAATGCGATAACTTCCGGCGGGAAGGTCGAGATGGAAACGGCCCTGTTCGTCGGCGGTGGCCAGCGCTCCGCCGAGGGCCTTCAGGGCGGCGGCGGCCACCTTCGCGTCGGCCTCACCGTCTGCGGGGCGGAAGCCGGTGACGGGCAGCTTCACTTCGCCGAGCCGTTCGGTCGGGAAGACGATCAGCCGTGCTCCTCGATCGGGCTGGCTTTCGCCTTCCGCCGACTTGAAGGTGATGCGGCCCGTGAGTTCGCTGGCAATCTCGACGGCGGACGCGAGCGGGTCGGCGGACGAAGGCGCAGACGGATTGAGCGACTCGATGATCCGCGCGAATCGCTCAACAAACATCCCTCCCACGAACAGGGCCAGGACTGCGAACGTCGTGCGACCGACCGAGGGCCGCGAACGAAAGGCGCGCGTGTCGGCACGCGGAAGCGCGGGAGATTCATCCTCACGCTGCGGTCCATTGCGCGACGCGATGGCGGGCGCATCGGGCGGCGCGAGCGAGGCGAGTTCGGCGAACAGGCTGTGCTCCCGCGCTGCGGCCGATCCGCCCGGACTGCCCGCCGCGTCGTGGCCGTTCGGCACCGATTGCCCCGGAGTCACCGCAGACGAATCGGGGACAGACTCCAGCGCCTGAACGGGCGGATTGATTTTGATCGGCGTCGGCGCGATCGGGACTTCGATCGGGATCGGCTCGGGGATCGGTTGAGGAATCTCGTTCTCATCGTCGTCATCATCAACCGCCTCGCGCAAAGAAGACCGGAGGGCGGGGAGCGGCTCGTCGAGCATGTCGCCGAGGTTCGCGAGTTCGTCCAGCGCGCGGGCCAGATGCGCGTCCTGCAAGTTCAGTTCGGGCCTGGGCAGTGGCCGCACGGTGCCATCGAGCAACGGCACTCGGATCGACCGACCGCACGTGGGGCAGTCAACGACTCCTCCCGCCTGAGCGCGCGAAATGCCCAGAAACTGACGGCAGTAGTTGCAGCGAAACTTGATCGGCATCAGGTGGAAATCTCAAATTCAAAGCCACAAATCCGAAACGAATTCCAAACCCAGTCGTTTCAAGTTCGTGGCGGACGCTGCCAGCGTCCGTCCACAAACACGGGTATCAATTGACGCCGACGCTGGCAGCGTCGGCCACGATGGCGCGAACTTGGAACTACTGAAGACTCAAATCTCAAACTCACCAGAAGCACCGCATCACTTGTCGTTCGGCCTCTGCAATTCGTTCGCGGCGAGCAGCACGACGAGTGCGACGACCGCCAACCCGCAGACACTGAGCGAGACCAGCAGCACTCCACGCACACCCGCCGCGCCCGAACCATCGCCAGCGGCGTTCAGCACCAACGACAACAATCCGGCGATGAGGCCGACGCCGAGCGAGGCCGCTCCACTCCACAAGGCTCGGGCAATCCAAGGACGCAGATTCACGATCGGTCTCACGGAGGAACGGCAGTTCGGTTGATGGCCATCACGGACAGGGCACATTGGCGGCGCATCACACTGGAGAGGCGCGGGAGTGTCAAGGACGCAGACGAAGTCCGCGCGAGCGAGTGGGAGTGTCGTCGCCAATTGGTGGTCGGCGTATTTCCGGCCCGTTGGGCCGAAAGACCTGAGCTGAACCGATCTCGACCCGTGCAGAAGTCGCCACTAGACTTCGAGCGCTGGACACGAATTGCCCCTCACCCCCGGCTCCTCTCCCCGGAGGGCTGAGGGGAGGAAGAAAGACTCGCTCACGCAGAGACGACTCAGGGAACGGATGCCCGATGAATGACACGTTGCGGATTTTGGTGTTGGCGGTGATTCAAGGGATCACCGAATTTCTGCCGATCAGTTCGGACGGCCATCTGGTCGTTGGCAACGAACTCTTGAAACGCTGGCAGGGGCGGACTCAGCCCGAAGAGGCACTGACGCTGATCCTCGCGCTGCATCTGGGGACGCTCGGTTCGATCGCGGTCGTCTACTTCGAGCGGCTGCGGCGGATCGTCACGGAACTGGACTGGCGACTGTGTTCGATGATCGTGGTGGCTTCGGTCCCGGCGGCGATCGTCGGCATCGGGTTCAAGAAGACGTTTGAGGAACTGTTCAACTCACCACTCGCCGCCGGATACGGGTTCCTGCTGACCTCGTTCATGCTGCTGCTCGGCCAGCGATTTCAGGGCGGTTCGATCACGGAGAGGCAACTGCCGTGGCCGATCGCGTTGATCGTCGGCTGCTTTCAGGCGGTGGCAATCCTGCCCGGAGTGTCTCGATCCGGCTGCACGATCTCGGGCGGCTTGCTCTGCGGGATGGAGCGCGAGTCCACCGCGACGTTCTCGTTCCTGATCGCAATCCCGGCCATCGGCGGCGCGGTGCTGCTCGACGCGCTGAAGCTGCTCAAGCCGGCATCGGTCGAGGCTGCGAACACACCGTGGGGAACGTATGCGGTCGGGGCCGTCGTCTCATTCTTCGTCGGCATCGCCGCGCTGCGGCTGCTGATCCGAATGCTCTCACGACAGAAACTGCACTGGTTCGGCTACTACTGCCTGGCGGCCGGGCTGGCCACAATTGCGTGGCAGGCGTGCGAGGGTCGCGTGGGGTGAGAGAGGTCAGAAGTCAGAAGTCAGAAGTCAGAAGTCAGAAGTCAGAGGTCAGAGGTCAGAGGTCAGAGCGGATGTCTTTTCTGCTGCTCTGACCTCTGACCGCCGGCTTCAGTCCCCGCCGATCGTCGAGTTCAGTTCGACGGGCGGTGAGCGGTGCAGCATCGCGCGGAGGGTGGCCACCGCGATCATCAACGGGCCGAGGAATCCCGGTGTGAGATAGAACCACCAGATCACACCGAGCAACAACCACGAAATGGTGGCCCGCACGCTGAGCCATCCGCCCCAGTCGAGCCGGATCAACTGCCGGAGCGATGGAATCACGATCAGGCTGAGGAGCAAAGCCAGCACGACCGCCAGCCAGCGTCGATCGACGAGCCAGAAGCTGACGCGGGGCGCTGCGGACGTGGCGATGGTTCGCAGCGCCTGCGGATGATCGACGAATTGTTCTTCGAGGTACGAGAGGGGTCGCGCAGCGAGGGGCAGCCTGTCGAGGGGGACGACCCGTTCGAGGCCGTTGATCGACTCGACGATTCGATTCCAGCGTTCGAGTCTGGCGGTGAGGGCCGACGACGCCTGAGTCGTGTGCGCCGGCAGACGCGCGGCCACGCGCGATTGCAGTTCGTCGATCAACTCGCGATTGGCTGCGGCGGCTCGCGGATCGTTGTCGAGCGACGCCTGACGGTCCAGCAGCATCTCCAGCCGATCGAACGCGGCCTCCATCCAGTCGATCAATGCCTGTCGCGTGCGGCCGATCACCAGACCATTGCGGTGCGGCAGGACCGTGACCAGCGACCGAGACACCGTCACGCGCGAGGGCCACGGCAAAGTCTCCCGCTCCGCGCGGGCATAGCCTTCCGACTGGGGACGGAGTTGCTCCCAGATCAGCACCAACACGGATTCGCGTCCGCCGCCGACCAGTGGCACTCGCAGCAGTCCTTCCGTCACCGTCGGCAGTGGCAACGGTCGATCGTCGAAGAACAGTGCGATCGGTTGAAAGCCGTCCGGCACGGTGAACTCGATTGCGTCGCGAGTTTGAGACAGAAACGCGCGCGTCAGACCGTGGCGGCCCCCGTCGGCGGTGAGCCAGAGCGAGTGCTCGAGCATCCGCACGACAGGCTCATCCAATTGAGTGGTCGAAGTGAGGCGTCGCAGTCGCACGGGAGCGGCCCCCAGGCGATACACAGCCGATGTCGTGTCGGGCATCCGCTCTTCGAGAAACTCATCCGCCCAACCGGGCGCTTCGTCCGGCTTGAGTTCCGTGCCGACGAGCGGTGTCCAAACATCGGCCGGTGCCACGACGAGACACATCTCGTGCGAAGCCGCCTGCAACGGCGCGGGCCACGGCAGTTCCCAGTCTCCGCGCAACGGCTCCTCGATCACGAAGTCGAACGTCAGCGCGACCTCGGTCGGGTCGGGAGGCAGCGCGAGATCGAGTCGTCTCCAACCATCCACCGGATCGTGCCACGTGGCCTCGGCCTGCTCGACGCGGACCCGCGCGGGATCGACCAGGTTGGCAGGGAAACGCACGCCGAGCCGTCGCGGCGATTCGCCCTGCGGAGTCAGCCACAGTTGGCCCGTCAACTTCCAGCCGCGCGTGTCGGTCTTCGCGAGCACGGCCACCGTCCGCGCAGTACACGGTGCGTGCCGAGACGACACGCGGATCGAGGTCTTCGGATCGGGATCGGCAATCTGATAGCGAGCCACCAACTGCGGACCCTCTTCCGTCGAGGGATCGTCCCCGGTTTTCAGGGCCGGGGTCTCGAAGGCCGGCACGCCGCGCGGCAGGATCAGATCGACATCGAGTTCGGGATCGCGGAACAGCTCCCAGCGCGAATCGACCAATTCGGCTTCCTCACACCTCACGAAAGGCAACGGCACGGGCGGCCCGTGGCGCAGCGGCAGGCTGGCCCGCACGGTCAGCTCCTGCACGCCGGTCGTCTTGTCTCCCAGAAACAGCACGACGCGAGTCGGCGAGGCGAGCGGACGGGCTTCGGACCAGCGGACCAGGCGTTCGGCTCCGTTCTCGCGGATCGAGATCGCTTCGATTTGCAGACGCCGGTCCACGAACAGCACGTGCTGAAAGACCGGGGCCTGCGTCGCTTCGAGCTTCGCATCGAGCGTCCATTCGAGCCGGCGCTTGCCGATGTGGCCCACCTGTGTCCAACGCAGCGCGCGGCGGCGGGCGATCTGTGGCACGATCGAGAACTGCGGCGTCTCACCCTCGCGCGGCTGAAAGACCAACTGCGGTCGGCCCGTCGGCGGTGAGTCACCCCACGCCTGAAGAAACTCCGCCGCCGACAGGCTGGCTCCCACTTCCGCGTCGAGGTTCGGCACATCCACCCGGTACTCGGGAGCCGCGCCGATCCACCACCAGTTTTGCAGCATCGAGACGCGCAGGCCGGGACCGCGAGTCAGCCCGAATCGCGGCAACGGAACCGCCACATCCGGGTCGGCGGCGGGAACAATCAGCGTCCCATCCACCGTGAATGGCTGCCGCTGCGGCTCGGCAAACGTCAGGCGCAGTTTGCCGGACCCGGCGGCGGCGAACAGGACTTCCGCGCGGAGCAGACCTGCCGCGCGAATGTCACTCTCGCGAAACAGACAGCCCTTCGGCAGGTCCAGTTCGAGAAAATCAAACTGACCTTCCACAGGGACGCACCGCGCACGGAATCGCAACTCGGCAAACGACGGTCGGAGATCGAGCGTCTGCAACAACGAGACTTCCAACTGCGACGGCTTCGCCACCGGAGCGACCTGCGACCAGCGCACGTCGAGATGCGAAGTGCCGCCGACTTGAGTCTCGATGCCGCGCCGGTCGGCCGTTCTCGACGAGGCTCCCCGACCGCCGATCACGTCCAGAAACTCGGTGGCCTCCGTCAATTCGACCGACCAGTTCGTGTCGGCGATCGCGGGTATCGTGGCCGAGAACCCGCCGCCCGAGGATGTCTTGCTCCCGACTCGTTTGAGATCCAACTCGACATCGAACGATGCCGCGTCCGACGAGTGACCCGGACGTCCCGAAGCGTCCGGGTCACTGACGCGAGGGGCCTTTTCCGCACGGTCAACATCCGACGGTGGTCGCGACCACGTCACGACGAAGCCGCGCCCGGCGGGAACCGTCGTCACCGGATGCGGCTTTCCATTCAGGCGGCAGGCGTCCGCCCCGGCCAGCACCGCCTCGGGGATCGGAATGACGATCTGCCGTTCGGCGGAATCATCGAGAACATGCACGCGAAACTTCGCCTGAAGACTCACGCTCCCCTGTGTCCCCACGACCGCACGATAGCGGGCCGCAGTGATCAACCAGTCGGGGGGAGGCGACACAGTCTGCGCGGCCGCTTTCATTTTCGACAACAGCTCCGGCATCACGTAGATCAACGGCAGAGTCTTCGACGGTTGTCCCTTGTCATCGACGGGAACGAAGATCGTGAACGGCAAGGTGTCCCGGACGCTGCGCGCGTCCGGGACACTGTCTCCGGCAGCCACTGGCGAGCGAAGCCCCTCGCCAGTGGCACCCAGGCGTGCAGCGGGAGTTGTCGAGGGCGGCGTCTCTTGCGCGAAGCCATTCACAATCCAACAACCCGCCACCACCAAGCCGCACGGCACGAGGACCGATCCGGTCGGCTTGCCAATGCGAAAACTTTGCGTGCTGCCGCCGGGGACCGACGCATGCAAACCGCCACGGTGAAAGAGGAGTGACCGCCTCGGAGCCAGCAGCGCCATGATGGTCCCGGCAATCGCTCCCCCGGCGATTTCGGCGTAGGGCGACGGGCTGCACAACGCCACGCACGTGAGCACCGTCAACCAATAGGCGGCGAGACGATCACGATACCTCCAGCCCACGATTCGCAGCACGATGCCGACCGACATGGCCAGGGCCAGGGCAATCCAAGACAGCAGTCGGGCGCGCGTCGAATGCCACGTCACGAGCCACAAGTCCTCGGGAACAATCGCGGCCGAGGCGTTGTGGACCTGCCATTCGACCGGCGCGATCAGCTCACCATTCAACTCACCCACGGACGACATGGGCACCTCGCGCGGTTGCAGCAGTTCGCGCCACGAGTCGATGGCAAACGGATTGAAGAGGCTTTCGTCGCGCGGCCGACCGAGCGGGCCGAACAGTCGCTCGGTCCACGTCGAACTCGGCAGGGGCCGCGCCAAACGAACGCCCAGCGGTTCGGAGAACAATCGCACCGAGGGAGGCAGCGCGAACTCCCAGTCGAATCCGAGCACTGTGGCCGCCACGACGGGCACGATCACGCGGCGGGCGTCACGCACCGTGTGGCCCCGCGCGGGAACGCGATACAGCAACTCGACGACATCGCGCCGCGCCGCGTTCAGACCGGGGATCAACAGTTCCTCACCCTGCGCGTTGGGCACGATGGCCTCGCCCGCCACCGTCGCCTCCTGCAACACGGCGGGTGACGGCAGGCGGACTCGCAGCGTTTCCTGAGCCGCTCCGTTTTCGAGGCGGATGCGCGCGCGATACAGATCGAATCCGTCCGAGTTCGACGAGATCAACGAGCGCAGTTGCAGCGACACCATCGTCGGGTACTCGCGCGACGAGATCGGGCCACTGAGTGCAATCGACAGCTCGTCGTCGAACGCATCGAACTGCCAGGCGCTGGTGATGAAGGACGCTGCCGCATCGGCCGCACTCAACGCGGCTGCCGCTTCGTCGGTCGCGGCCACGTGTGGATCGAGGCCGCGCGGGTCGATCGTCAACTCCAACGTCTCGGGCCGCCGCAATTGAACCTGGCCGCGTCGTTCGGCGGACTGCGGCACGAACAGCAGCGCGGGGTGAGCCGTCTGCGACCAGCGGTTGCTGCGCGTCCCTTCGATCTCAATCGGTCCGGCGGGGAGCGGCGGCAATCGCAGCTCCCACAGCTCGCCCACCGCAGGACAGTTCCATTCGGCGTGTTGAGAGAGAGGCAGGCGAACGGCGGTCAGATCGCCCGGTCGGGGGAGCAGCACCGACCAGCGGACTTCGGAACCGGGCTGTGTGAGATAGACGAGCAAGCGATCGAGCGGCGAGCCATCCGCGCGACAGCGAATTCGGAATCGCTCGCGGTACTCCGCCGGAGCCGCCTCGACGATGACCTCCGTGGTGGCCGAGACCGGTCGCAGTCGCGTTACCAGTTGCAGCGAACCGGCCGCCTCGGGTGTGTCGCCTCGAAACCAGAACTCGTTGCGCGTGCGAGTCGGCGGACGACGACGCAACGCGGCGATCGATGAGTCGTCCGGCGGCGAGACTCGTTCCAATCGAGCCTCTTCGGACAGCAGCGGGTTCAGTCCGGCCGGGACCACGAGGCCGAGTGTCGTTTCGACCGAGTCGCAGTCGCGCGGATGAGGGACCGGCAGCGCGAACGACTGACCGACCGACACCGTCCGGCGTCGCGCCAGCACTTTCACCGTGTGAGGCCGCCCCGGTTCGATCGCCTCCAAAAACTCCACCGACAGCAGCGTGCCGCCGCCCGGCTGAGGCTGCACGTCCCACCCGGCAAGCTTGGTCGCGCCCTGCTTCGACACGAACTGAACGTCGGTGATTTCCCAGTCGGGCGGGAACTGGCTGCCCGTCTGAAAGACACCGCCGCTGGACGAGGTCCACACGAGTTCGGAGGTCAGCGTCCACGAGTCCTCGCCCGTTTCGAGCAGGCCCGTCACTTGAGCGGCCAACGACGCCCGCGGCCGTTGCACGTCGAGGATCAACTGCGCGTTCGGCAGCAGTTGGCGGAACGAAAAGATCTCGCCCTCGGTCGCCAGCGTGACGGCCCCCTGCTGACGGAAGCCGTTCGCGCGAACCGATCGCAACTGAATCGGAGCGACGATCGTCAGCCGCTGTCGCCCCGAGGAAAACACTCCCCCCTTCACGTCGATCTGCGGCGAGACGGTCGGCTGGCCCGGCTTGTGGACGGCGAGACCGTCGATGCGAATCGGTCGGCTGCGTCCCTGCAACGCCCCCGGCAACTGAACGGTCAACGTCCCGCCGGCTTCGGCCTTGTCCGAACGGCTCCACGTCAGAGGCAAATCGGCACCGTACGTCACCGCGTAAACTTCGACGCTGGCCGGGACCGTGAACGTCACCTCCGAGACCGGCGCGTCGAAGACTTCGAGTTGGAAGAGCGTTTGAAACCGCACGTCCTCTTCACGCACGACGGCCGCCAGTTCGTAGTTGTACAAAATCGTCGGCGGGCGTTCGCGCGAGTCGCCTGGTTGAGCGATGGCCAGCCGACAATGCCGCTCACTGCCAAGCTGGATGCGCCACACCTGCCAGTCCTTGTCAGAACCGTCTGCGATGCGCCGCGCCTCGGGGTTCGCTCGCACGAGCCGATCGCGCGGCACCTTCACATCGAACACCGACACGGCCGCAGAGGGGACGGTCACGTCGAAGTCGATCTCACCCGGCAGACTGCGCCCCGCCGCGCTCCAGGTCGCCGTCAGTTCGCCCGTTGGCACATCGGCCAACAGCCAGGCCTGCCCGGCCACATCGGAACCCCACACGGCGGGCCGCTCCGGCCACGCGAGGTCTTGCAGTGCGAGCGAGAACTCGCCCAGAGGATGCAGCGCCGGTTCGGACCCCACGCGCTGAACGGTCCATGTCGCGCGGCCCTCTCGCAAGGACTGGCCCGCCAGTGTGGCCGAGTAGCGTGCCGAAGTGAGCCGCACTCGACGCGGTCCTCGCTCGCCGATCTCGGCTCCCTTCAGCAGCCGCTCGAATTCGTCACGCGGCACGGCGACCGATTGCTTCACCTCGCGAGGCCACTCACCCGGCCGATCGGCGGGAACGTCGATCCGCTGAATCTGCGACAACAGCGACTCCGGAGGTGCGGCCGAAACGATGCCGGAGACGAACGCCAGCCATCCGACGCACAGCACCGCCAATCCTCGCACGAAACGGTGGAGCAATGTGTAGCGCGCCAACAGCGAAATCAGGGGTCCAGCCCTCGTTTTTCGGCCCAACGGGCCATTCGTTCGTCCAGCCAGGGCCAGCGGCCCTGGGACTTGGCCGCGTCGAATGCGTGAGGCCCAACGGGCCGGCCATTCCATGACCAACGTATCACTCGTCGATTCCGACATCCGGTCGGCGTGCAGATCAAGCTGAGGCGAACAATCGGCCCGTTGGGCCGGAAACCCAATTCCATCGAACCTCGCCCCGTCAAGGCAATCCGCCAAACCACGCAAGCTCGTCATGACACGCCGCTCCCCGATTCGGTACGGAGGAGATCGCGACTGTCGTGAACGGGAACGCGGTGCAGCGTGGGATCATCTCCGTTCGGTGAGAACAACAATTCCTGACGGTTCGCGTGCGCGGCAGACAACTCGTCGGGAGTCGGCAGGGTCAGGACCGTGCCGCCGTGGCGGCGACGGAACCAACCCTCAATCAACATCGCCACCGTCGGCAGTGCCAGCCCCGCGATCATCGGCTGCAGCAACAACTCCAGTGGAGCGGCATGCCACAGACCAATGATGGCCAACAACAATCCGGCGAACAGGACGGTCAACGCATGACGCAGGGCGGGAACGCGCAGGATCGCGAACCCGGCGAGCAACGACAGACTCGCGCCGAACAACACCACCATCGGTCGGCTCAACGTCAGAAATGCCAGCGCGCGCGGAGCACCAAACTGGCTGAAGGCGTACAAGTTGCCGGACAACTCGGACGAATCCGCGTCACCGGCCGTCAGTGTCGGCGGCCCGGAAGCGGCTCCGATCCACTGGCGCAACTGGCTGGGATCGGGGTCCGACACGCGGTACCAGAACACACCCTGTCGTCGCCAGCGAAACATCGGCGTGGCCGAGGACGGATACGTGAAGACGTGTTGGTCGGCCGGCAACACCGCTTGCCAGACGACCTGCGCCACCCACGAACTTTGCGGCAACTGCGGCGAAAGCAGTTCGAGCGAGCCGGTCCAACCCGCATCCGCGCCGCAGGGCATTTGATAGTCGATCGTCAACAGGTGGTCGATCGCGCCATCATTCAATTCGGGCAGACGCAGCGTGAACTTTCGCGAACCGGCGGGGAGTTCGACGGCATCGACTCCGCGCGTCAGCGGCGTGCGATCCCAGACCACCTGCGACAGTTCGGCCTTCAATGGCAGCGTCATGTTGAGCGAAGACGATCGTGACGCGATGCGGAATTGTGCGCGAAACTGACCCTGCCCGGATCGCTCAATCTTGGCGGTGATCAGCCCCCTCGACACACTGGCCGTGCCGTTCGCCGCACCGCGCGAGCGGGTCATCCGCAACTCGAATCCGGGCTGCGTTCCATCGACCGACCAGAGCCAGGCCTCGGGGCGCAGCGGCTGCGGTTTCCAGATCTCGGCCACCGCAGCGGCTTCAAACCAGTCGGTCCTCGCCAGCGCGAACCGCGTCTGCGAGAACGGCTCTTCACCACTCTGCACAATCGGGATCGCCAGCGTCGAGTCTCCCTCGGTTGAGGCATCGTCGGGGACGCGGACGAAGAATCGAACCTGTATCTCGAAGCGACCGATCTTCGGTTCGGGGAGCGCGAGCCGGACGAGTCGCAGTTGCGGATCGGCCTCTTCGGTCCACTCGGGGGTCAGTTCGACATCGCGATCGGTGAAGAAGCGGACTCGCTCCGTCGGCAGCTCGCGCGGCACCTTCAGTTTGAGTTGCGACATCCGTTCGTAGGCCACGTCGCACGCGATGCGCTGCACGACCTGCACGCGATCGTTCTGCCAAGCCGCTTCGCTGGATGATTCGATCCGCAGGCGTCTTTGCTGGGCCGCGATCCGCAACGAGAAAGATTGTTCGTCGGTGTCGAGTCGATATCCGGCCCACTTGAGACCACGCAACGGCTCGGGCAGCGCGATCTGTTCCGGCGTCGCGGGGAGCATCGGCCGCAGCACGGTCTCGCCGCGCGCGGCGAGTTCGGTCTCGACGTTCTCGGCATTGACCACGATCAGTGAGACGGTCGGCGGGCTGGAGGCTCGCGCGCGCGGCAACGTCAGCGCGACATCTTCGGTCCCCTTGATCGCCCGCCGGGCACGCAGCCGGATCTGAAACGCACCGGACTGTCGCTCGACCAGTCTCACGCGAATCGAATTGCGATCCTCTTCCAGCGACGCCGCCTTGACGAGATCCGGCGGATCGAGGCCATCGATCATCCAGCCTTCCGCCTTCCAATCGGGCCAGTGGATCATGACTTCAGACAGGCTGGTTTCGCCATAGACCTGATACTGCAAGGCGGCGTCGAGGCTCAGTTGGTGAACGGCCGCCGACAGGAACAGCTTCGGTTCGACGAGGTAGTAGGCTTCGATCGGTTCGACGCCGACCACCAGGCTGAACGGCTGCGTCAGGAATCGGTAGGCTCGCGTGGCCTGAACCGCTCCGGCCGCGGTGCGCAGCTCGCCCGCATCAATCCGCAGGATGTTGGCATCTTTGTTCTGCTGGGCCTGCGAAAGTCGCAGGCCATCCTGCGGCGCGAGGCCAATCTCACCGCTCTGCTTGCGCGCCCCTTCGACCACAAATCCGTCGAGTTGCAGTCGCCGACGTTCGGCGCCCGGCAGTCGAACCGTCCAACGCAAACGTACCGGCCCGACGGAGGCTTTCGTCAACGAGACGATCACTCGCCCCGGCTGGTTCGGATCGAGACGATGCTCGCGATAGTCGTCTCCCTCGATCTTCAAGATCTCGGCACCGGTGGGCAGCAGGACGGCGAACGAATCGAACGTCCCCTGCAACGCCTGCACTCGCTGTTCGACATCGAGCAACACGGCGTCGGTATCGACCCGTGCGAGGATGGTCGTGTTCGCTTCGAGCGACGGCTCCGTCGGTGACGCTTCGGGTGTCGGCTGCCAACTCAGGTCGATGCGGCTGCCCAGCCCAAACGCCTCGATCTGCGTCTGGCCTCCTTCGAGCGGCGAGACTTCGAGCGGAGTCTGCTCGCCCGCCTTCACCGTGGCCGCCCGATGAGGCACCGTCAGCTTCAGCTTCGCGACGGCAGACGCGGGCAGCGACAGTTGCAGACGGCGCGTCGGCAGTTGCTTGCGGATCGGCACACTCAACGACAGGTCCAACTGGTGCGGACCGACTCCACGAAACCACCAGACAAAACCTCGATCGCGATCTTTTTCGCCGGAGATCTCCTGTCCATCGCCGGTGTAAATAGCGGGCTTGATCAACACCGCCTCGTTGAGTTGCAACGGAACCTGCACGAACTCGTTGGCCTGTCGCAAGCGGACGATCAGCCGCACGTTGAATGTGGCTCGCTCGTCATCCGCGTCGCCCGTCAGTTCGATGGAGGACACGGTGGCCGCAGGAGCCGTCTCGCGCTTGATAGCGGCCAAATTCTTGACGTACTCGAAGTACCCTTCCAGCGTCGCGTTGACGGGCACCGGAACCAAGTCGCCCAGTTTGTTCGGCAAGAACCGAATCGAGGTGGGCAGCGCATCGAGGGGCGAGCGTTTGTCGGCTCCAACCAAATCCGCTGCCGCTGCGGAAACGGCGGGCCTCGTTTCGCGGCTGGCGGACTCGGACGGTGGACTCGGAGACAAAGCATCCGCCGGCCGCGACGGCTCCTGTGTCTGTGCAGGCTCCCCCACGCACAGCATGACCGCACAGAACGCGATCGCCAGACGCCATTCCCGCATCGTCACGAGCTTCCCATCGGCCATGTTGAGGATGTTTCTACTCGTCGCCGAATCAGACCGGACACGACCGCTGATGAGGCTTCCAAATCGCGGCGAGTGTAATCCACCGCTGAGCCTCACGGTAGCCGCCTCACGGCAGCAGACCGACCAACTGTTGATGAATGGAAGAGCCATTTGTGGCGAGCAGGTTCGGCACTTCGACATCAAACGAGGAACCGTCGATGCGTGTCACCAAGCCTCCTGCCTCTTGGACCAACACGACTCCCGCAGCCATGTCCCACGGCTTGAGACTCGTGGACCAATAGCCATCGACTCGCCCGGCCGCGACATACGCCAGATTGAGTGCCGCCGAACCGGTTCGCTGAATCGTCTGCGCGTGCGGGATCAGCCTCAGGAACCGACGCACCGCCGGGTTCTCGGCACTCGTCGCGACGGGCAGGCTGGCGACGAGCATGGCCTGACTGATCTCGGCATTCTCACTCGGCCGCAACGGTCGGCGATTGAGCGTCGCGCCGGCACCGCGCGCTGCCAGAAACATCTCGTCGCGCGTCGGATCGAACACCGCGCCGACGACCAGCTTCCCCTCAAACTCCAACCCGATCGAGACCGCATAGTACGGAAAGCCATGCACGTAGTTGGTCGTGCCGTCGAGCGGATCGACAATCCAGCGGTAGGGCGAGCCGGGGCGTTCCTCGTTCAAACCCTCTTCACCGTGAAAGCCATGCTGCGGATAGCGGCCTCGCAGAAATTCGTGGATCGCCTGCTGCGAGGCCAGGTCCGCTTCGGTCACCAAATCGGAGCGGCTCTTTTCACGAACGGTGAACTTTGACGACCAAGCACGCAATACGTGTCCTGCACGTCGTGCCGCCTCTTCCGCCGCCTGTAAGAATTCGAGCATCCTTCCCCCCAAAAACTGTCCGGTGAAACTTGCCGGTGTCCGATTCTTAGAATCGACCCGTCGCTGCGCGCGAACGCGGTCGCATTGTTCGAGACACACGCTCGCGATTATGCAGCGGCCCGCCCGAGCGGGCCAGTGCAGACCCGCGAGTAACCACCGCCACAATCCCTAGAGCCGCTACAACCGGCTCGCCTTGCCAGGAAAGCCCATCAAACGGAAAGCAGCATCTGTGCGCGATCGTCACGTCTCGTGAGACTCATGTCACCGCGAGAGCACCGACTTCGCAACGGACTCCGCTGAGGCGACCGACATGAGTTGTCGGGTCGCAGATCGAAGCCTGACACGCAAGCGAAGGATCAGTGGCCGAGCGTGCTTCGCTTGCGCATCAGGCTTCGGTGGGTAAACATTTTTCTGCCGCTCGCCCGAGTGGCGGCTGACCGCGTTGCCCGATGGCAACATTTCCGACAAATCGTTGTTTGCGAGTCAGCAAAACTGATTACGTTCGGCAACACCTGACGCCGCTTCCGTAAACCTGTGTTATGTTTTGAACAACGAGTGTTCCGATGCGCGAAGCCCGTTCGAGTGACTGCGGTCGCAACGAATGAACTGTGCAGCGGGACGGTAACGATTGAGATGACCACGCGGCCGCCCCTCGGGCCGATGGGAACGACGACATGTTCGAGTGGAGCATACAGCACAGCGTGTTCATCGTGGGAGTCGGTCTGCTGACCGGCATCGCGGCGTACACCGACACGAAGCTGTGGAAGATTCACAACAAACTGACGGTGCCGTTCTTCGTCCTCGGTTTGGTGTACCAAATCGCCTTCCGGGGACTGCCCGGTTTGCAGGACGGTCTGGCCGGCTTCGCCGTCGGCTTTGGAACGTATTTGCTGCTGTTCCTGGTGGCCGGTGGTGGTGGTGGCGACGTGAAGCTGGTCGGTGCGCTGAGCGTCTGGCTCGGATTGAAACTGACCATCTGGATGATGGCGGCCAGCACGCTGATCGTGATCATCGATGTGGGTGCCATCACGTTCTACCGGGTGCTGCGTTACGGCATGAAAAAATGGAAGCGGGACTATCTGGCGACCGGTAAGGTCGATGCCAAAGGCAAGACGGTCACCGTGAAGGAATCTTACGAGCAGAAGCAGAAACGACGCATCGTGCCGTTCGCGATTCCGGTCGCCATGGCCACGTGGATGCTGATGCTGCTCAACGGAGCGGGTGTCATCAAGGAAGGTCAACTGGGGCCGCCAAGGCAGCCCGTCAAACAACAGGCTCAGGTGGTGGAGCGTTGAGCAATATGACGATGACCCCCATGTCGAGCCATCGAACTCGAATCGCCTGCGCAGCGAAGTCGCGCGCCGACGCGCGGCCTCGACGCGGCGTGCTGAGCATGGAACTCGTGCTGACGCTGCCGATCCTGTTCATGCTGATGCTGGGTTTGTTCGAGTTCACGATGCTGTTTTATTCGCGCAGTCTGGTGGTCGAAGCCAGTCGCGCGGCCGCTCGCAAGGCGAGTCTGCCGGGTGCGACGGACGAGGCGATCGAAGCCGAAGTCCGTCGCGTCCTCAGTCCCACCCTGCAGGCGGGACTTCAGATCGGCGTCGATCTGGGAGACCGCAGCGGAGACCTGGTGGTGGTGTCGATCGAAGTTCCGATGAGTTCGGCTTCGCCCGACCTGCTCTGGCCGATTGGAGTCGGTCTGAACGGACGGAATCTGTATTCGGAAACACGGATGGTCAGGGAATAGCCACGCACACGTTCGAGATCGTTCGTTCCATCGTCCGGAGACATTGCAGGCCGACCGTTGCGACAGCCACAGACGGATACGATTCGTCGCTGCCAAACACGCGAGACGGCCAGAAGGGGATTCCAAGTGAGACGTCTGACACCTGCCACACTGACACTGGTCATGTTCGGAATTGTGGGCCTGCTGGTTCTGGGCTATGTCGCCAAAAACCTGATGGCCGTGCAAGTGAAACCCGTGGCTCCGGCCATGCGCGACGTGCCGTCGGCCATCGCCGACATCCCGCCGGGAACCCTCATCACCGAGGGCCATCTCGGGATGGTCAAGATTCCGCGCGACCGGCTCGAAGCCAACGTGCTGCTGGCCAACCGAGTCATCATCGGCCGCTATGCCAAAGAGCCGATCAAGGCCGCCACACCGATCAAGGCCAACCAGCTCTATCAACCCGGTGAACTGCCGCCGCTCGACGTGGCCGAAGGGATGCGCGCCGTGACGGTCGAAGTCGGCGATGGCGGGGCGATGGTGGACGGCATGATCAAGCCGGGACAATACGTTGACATCCTCTTCACCGCACAAGGCGGCGGAACGGGCGTGAACGATGCCACCTTCCAGGGCGGACTCACGATGAGGCTGTTCGAGGGCGTGAAGATTCTCGCCATCAATCGCAACTACACCCAAGGCCGCGTCGATCGCGGGAACAATCACGTCACGGTCGAGTTGACCCAAGCCCAGGCCAACGTCGTGGTGCTGGCTCGCGACCGGGGCAAACTCACGCTGACCTATAACCCGTCGGGCGCTGTGGGGAATGGTGGACTGGCCCTGTCCAACTCCGAACGCGTGACCCTGTACGAAATCCTCGGACTGAAGAAGCAGGATCCCGCCAAGGAGCCGTTCCAGACCGAGATCTATCGCGGCAACAGCCGAATGACCAATCAATTCGACGAGAAGGGTCGCTTCCTCAGCGGCGGCAACGGCGGTGGCACGGGCTACTCCGGCTGGAACTCCGGCGGCTACATCGGCCTCCCGGGGGGGGGGGGCAATGGTGGCGGTCAGTACGTGCTACCGAGCGACCCGACGAACAACGGCGCTCTGCAAAACAACAACCGCAACAACGTGCCGATGCCGAGCATCAATCAACCGTCTCAACCTCAGGGTCAGCCGAACAACAACGGCGGTGCCCCGCGCGTGCCGACCGCTTCGCTGCCGTTGCCGTTGACGAACTGAAGTCGATCATCACGACACGCCCGACCCGTCCGCCTCGGTGTGCGGGTTCGGCGTGTCTTCGGACTGCATTGCGTCGCTGACGAATGTCTCCTCCATTCCGATTCCGTGTCATGCCGCGAACTCACTCACAACCGCTTCGATCACACCCCCGGCGCGGCCTGACCACGCCTGCGGTCGCCGTCGCGCTGATCGTGGCGATGGGTGGACTGGCTCTGATCGTGGACCGGCTGTGGCTGGATGCGGCCGATCTCGAACTGACGACCGCCGCCGAATCGGCCGCGCTGGCGGCGGTTCGCAGCCTGGCCAGCGACGACCTCCTCCGACCGAACGCCGATCCCGCCGATCGCTTGCAGGACGCACGCGAAGCCGCCGCATGGGTGGCCAGCCAGAACCGTGTGGCGGGTGATCCCGTCACTTTGAATTCGGCTTCGCAAGGTGATGTGAGGTTCGGTCGCCTGATCCTGAATGAACCAGAGAAACCGGTTCGGTTCGAGGAATCGGACGCCCATCCGACGACGGTCGTCGTCACCGCGCGACGCACGCGCGCCACGAGCAATCCCGTCGGATTGTTTGTCTCCGGCCTGACCGGCATTCCCTTCGGAGATGTCTCGTCGCGCGTCGAGGCCACGATCGACAACCGCATCGTCGGAGTCAGGCCCTTCGAGGGAACATCCGTGCCGGCCCTGCCCCTCGCGATCTGGCTGAAGGATCCCACCGGACAGCGTCCGGACACCTGGGATCAGCAGATTGATTCCCGTCGCGGCGCAGACAACTACGGCTTTGAAGCCGATGGTGGTCAGGTCTATCGCGGCGCGGATGGGATCCCCGAGATCGTGCTGCGCAGTCCGGGACGAGACAAATCATCGAGTCCATCCAACATGCTCGTGCTCGACATCGGCACGGGCTTCCACGACGGGGAACTCGCGCGGCAGTTCGCTTCCGGCCTGTCGATCGACGACCTGGCAGACTTGGATGGCGAGCTGCGAATCACCCCGAGCCACCCCGAACAATTCGCGGCGTCTCCCGAACTGAAGCACGACGAACGCGGTGTGCTCGACAACCTGATCGGTCAGCCGCGCATCTGCCTCCTGTACTCCGAAGCTCGTGCGAACGGCGGCCGTTCGTTGCTGCAAGCCACCTGCGTGCGACTGGTCGCCATCCGCGTGCTGGCGGTGCGTGACGGCAGCGATGGTTCGTGCGAAGTGGTGGCTCAGCCCTGCGTCCTCGCCACACGAACCGCACTGCTCGACGAACAGACTCCATACCACACCGGCCTCGCCAGCGAGACCTCAACCGATCACGCCAACCCGTACATCTACAAGCTGCAACTGACCCACTGAAGAAGAGGTCAGAAGTCAGAGGTCAGAGGTCAGAGATCAGAAAGAAGAATCTGACTCCTGACTCCTGACTCCTGACTCCTGACCTCTGACCTCTGACGACCTGACTCGGGAACATGCCATGATTGCTGAAGTGATTGCCCCCACCGCCCTCGATCCGCGACAGGCCTTTCAACAACTGAAGACGCGTCTGCACCGCCAGATGGTCGATGCGATCGACCTCTCCAAAGCCGGCCAGTTGCCCGAACGCGACCTGCGATCGCAACTGCGATCGCTCGCCACGCACCTTTGCGGACAGCAGTCGGTCAACCTGCCGCCCGACGACCGCGAGGCGATGGTCCGCGAGATCATGGACGAAATCTACGGCTTCGGCCCGATCGAGCCGTTGATGAACGATCCCGAAATCAGCGACGTGCTGATCAACGGGCCGGACAGCGTCTTCATCGAACGCAACGGCCTGCTGGAGCAAACCGACATCCGGTTTGCCAGCAACGAACATCTGATTCACTTCATCCAGCGGCTGGTGGGACGAGCCGGTCGGCGCATCGACGAAGTCTCGCCGATGGTCGATGCCAAGCTGCCCGACGGCTCGCGTCTGAACGCGGTCATCCCGCCGCTCGCGCTGCGCGGTCCGACGGTCTCGATTCGCCGCTTCAAGTCGAAGGGGATTTCGTTCGAGGACATGGTTCGCGGTGGCACCCTGACTCCCGAGATGGCCGACTTCATGGTCGCCTGCGTGCGCGGCCGCCTGAACCTGATCGTCAGCGGAGGCACCGGTGCCGGCAAGACCACCATGCTCAACAACATCGGCCGGTTCATTCCCGAATCCGAGCGAGTCGTCACGATCGAGCAGACCGCCGAACTTCAGATGGTGCAGCGCGACGTGGTGGCCCTGGAAACGCGACCGCCCAACGTCGAAGGTCGCGGCGAGATCACGCAGCGCGATCTGCTCAAGAACAGTCTGCGCATGCGACCCGACAGAATCATCGTCGGCGAAGCGCGCGGCGGCGAAGTCCTCGACATGCTGCAAGCCATGAACACCGGCCACGACGGTTCGATGAGCACCGTTCACGCCAACGACACGCGCGACGCCCTCGACCGCATGGAGTTGATGATCGCCCTGTCGGGAGTCGAACTGCCGACGGTCGTCGCCCGCCAATACATCGCGTCCGCCGTGCAGATTCTGATTCACATGATGCGTCTGTCCACCGGCGAACGAAAAGTGATGCGGGTCTCGGAACTGTGTGGCTGCCAGGACGGGGCCTATCAGATCGAGGACATCTTCGTTTACCGCATGTCCGGCGTGGACGCGGGCGGGCGGGCGCGAGGAGCCTTCTACGCGACGGGCTACGAACCGCAGGCCCTCAAGCGACTCGCCAGCCGCGGTCACGACATCCCTTCACTCATGTTCTCGGCCCGCGAACTAACCTCGAACCGCGAGTATCGACCGCTGCGGTGAAGAAGGGGGCAAAAGTCAGGGATCAGGAGTCAGTAAGAGAAGACCTCCTCGTGTTTCCCATCCTTCTGACTCCTGTTTTCTGACTCCTGTTTTCTGACTCCTGCTTCCCGACCGGAACCATTCCGATGGCCGCAACAACATCCACCTGGCACCCGCCCTCTTCGCAAACCGAGTTCTCCGGCATCCTCAAAGAACGGGAAAC
>JAYUFF010001033.1:0-3338 GCA_043738825.1 Schlesneria sp. | reverse complement strand
TCATGTTGCGTCCACCCTCCATCGAAGGGGACTTTTCAACCTTGGCGACATCTTGGAGTGTGTCGATGATGGCCACGAGGATCTCGCGCCCGCGTTCGTGATGAGCGTTCTCACGACCTTTGAACTGGATGTTGAACTTGACCTTGTCTTTGCCGGTCAAGAACTCTCGCGCCTGCTTGACCTTGAACTCAATGTCGTGTTCACCCGTCTTGGGTCGCAACCGGATTTCCTTCAACTGCACCTGATGCTGCTTGGCCGAATTGGCGGCCTTGCGCTTTTGCTCGTACTTGAACTTGCCGTAATCCATGATCCGGCAGACGGGCGGGCGTTCGTTGGGTGCCACTTCAACCAAGTCGAGACCGGCGTCGGCGGCTTGCCGCTGCGCCTCGGACGTGGGAATGACACCGAGCATTTTTCCTTCGTGATCAACAACACGGATGGGCGAGAGTCTGATTTGTTCGTTGATTCGATGCGTGGTTTCGATTGCTGGCAACTCCCTGAAAACAAGAACCGTCGCAGGCACACGCGGTCGAGCTCATACTCGAATGTGATCCGATGGCGTGCGATGGGGGGTGGAAAGTGAGCGATAGTATTAGCCCGGAACTCGCGATCCGTCAAGGAGTTGGCGTAATTCGCCGCAAAAGGACGACGGGAGGAAGGTTAAGCGAAGCGGGCTGGGCCAATCATGGGAGCGTCAGGAATGGCTGCTGTGAGCGGCAACCCGTGGCTCATTTCCTTTTCGGAGATTCGTCGAGCGAAACTGAAGCCGCACTTGGCAAGAGTGGCTTCGCGAGGCGGACGGCCTTCTTCCCGGTCAGCGTTCCAATCGCAACTTGATACAGCACTCGGTCGGCCAGCCGGAGTGTGGCCCCGTCGAGTTGGGTGATGTCTGTCATCAAGACATCTCCAATCGCCAAGTCTGCAATTTCCGAGACACGCAGCTTGAGATGGGCAAGATCCACAGCCAGTTCAATCTTGGCTTGCCGAGTCTGGGCGGCGAGCAGGCCCGGCCCCGATGTTCTGAGTTGCGGGTCTTGCTCCGTTTGTCGAACCGGTGCGAGGTGTGTCTTGGGCAGCCAGCAGTGCATCCAGCCGCGGTCTCCATCACAGACGATCTCAAAGCTGGCACACAGATAGGGAGTCCCCGCAAGTTCGGGTCGGATTCGGAGTGGACTCGGGACCACGGTCATCTCGTGAGGATGGCCCGGTGGACTCGGCTCGGCAAACCGCCCCAGTTCATCGAGCACCGCGTTGCAAAGGCGATTCAGCAAGCGGACTTCGATTTCCGAGGGGACTTCGGCGGGTGAGTCACTCGCACGGAGCATCGCACCACCCAGCAGGCGGTTGATGAGTGAATGAGCCAGTGCGGGTTGCCAGAGAATCAACCAAGGGGTGAGTTGAGTTGGGCGTTCAATCTGGCAGATCAGGTCCGGCGACTCGGAGTCAGATGCGCACTCGTCGAACCTCAACTGGTTCAGTCCCACGGGACGAATTTGGACAGTTGAGTGAAGCAGCGAACTGAAGCGGCGTGCCAACTGCTGACACAACCCCGCATGGAGTGCCTGAAGCAGTTCGATGGCTTCGCGCGGGAGTGGTTCCGGTTCGCGAAAGTCGTGCGATTCCCAGTTCAATGGTTCGGCGGGCCGCAACTCGGAGTGCGTCGCCATTTCTGCGCGAGGCGGCACCGACTCAACCGCCGACAGCAGCGTTTCGATTTCCGAGTGACTGAGGAGTTCGCCCATCCCTGGCCTCGTTCCAATAACAGCATCATTCGCGAATCTGGCCCGCTCCGTAAGCGACCCATTTGTAAGACATCAGTTCGCGCAGTCCGCACGGCCCGCGCGCATGAAACTTGTCGGTGCTGATGCCGATCTCGGCCCCGAGTCCGAGTTCGCCGCCGTCGTTGAATCGTGTGCTGGCGTTGACGAACACTCCCGCCGAATCGGCTTCCGCCGTGAAGCGGTTCGCGGTGGCGTAGTCATTCGTCACGATCGTCTCGGTGTGGTGCGAGCCGTGGCGTTCAATGTGGTCGAGCGCACCGTCGAGGTCATCCACCACCTTTGCGGACAGAATCAAATCGAGGTACTCGGTGCGGTAGTCCTGCTCCGTGGCGAGACTTGCCCACGGAATGAACTGCCGGGTTCGTTCGCAGCCGCGCAGTTCGACCTTTTCGGCTTGAAGCATCTGCGCCATCAACGGCAAAAATGTGGCGGCGATCCCGGCATGGACCAACACGCACTCGGCGGCATTGCAGACTCCCGGCCGCTGGCACTTGCTGTTTTGCAGAATTCGCAGGGCCATCTCGAAATCGGCCGACTGGTCGATGTAGACGTGACAGATTCCGTCGAAGTGTTTGATGACAGGCATCGTCGCTTCGGCGGACACTCGCTCGATGAGCGACTTCCCGCCGCGAGGGATCGTGACATCGATCAGGCCTCGCAACTTGAGCAACTCTCCGACAACATCTCGTTCGGTGGTCTCGACCAATTGCACGGCGTGTTCGGGCAGACCGGTCTCGACGAGCGCATCCCGGATGACGCGATACAGGGCGAGGTTGCTGTGCAGGCTCTCCTTGCCGCCGCGCAGGATCACAGCGTTGCCGCTCTTCACGCAGAGCGACGCGGCATCGACCGTCACGTTGGGGCGAGACTCGTAGATGAAGAAGACGACTCCCAGCGGAACCCGCACGCGGCTGACTCGCAGTCCGTTGGGGCGGATCGTCGATTCGATCGTCTCTCCGACCGGATCGGGCAGCAGCGCCACATCGTGCAGGGCGGCCGCGATGTCTGACAATCGCGAGGGCGTCAACCGCAGGCGGTCGATGGCCGCCGCCGTGAGTCCGTACTCGGGAGCCTTCGCGATGTCGCGATCATTCTCGCTCACGAGTTCGGCGGAACGCTCCCGAAGAAGTTCGGCCGTTCGATGCAGCCAGTGATTTTTCTGCGCACCGGTGACTGTCGCGAGCTTCCGTGACGCGGCTCGTGCTCGTTCGGCAAGCTGACAGGCATAAGCGGCCCAGGACGACATCGCGCGAGTTCCGTGCTGAGTTCCCAACGTTTGGGTGGTGACTGCCGACCGGCTAGAAGCGGTTTCAAAACCGTGGCCACGTTCGCCAGAACGTGGGAAAACCCGCGAAAACCCCACGTTCTGGCGAACGTGGCTACGTCGGAATCAGGTTTTGAAACTCTCTAGTCTTCATTGATCGAGGTGACTTCGTATCGCAGTGTTCCGCGTGGAACGGAGACTTCGACCGTGTCTCCCACCTTCTTGTTCATCATGCCGGTTGCCAGCGGGCTGGTCGTGAGGATCTTCATCACGTCACCGGCGTAATCCTCTTC
>JAYUFF010001032.1:0-8836 GCA_043738825.1 Schlesneria sp. | reverse complement strand
AGACCATTTACCTGACGAGCAAGGCTCTGCCCGCGAATACGCGCGTCGTACTGGCAGATGGCGATGATCAGACGGCGTCGCTCGAATGGAAGCTGGCTGCGCCGATCGAGCAACCCACGGTCGCTTTTCTCCCCGAGTTCGCTCGCCGACTGGAGCAGGACGGCGGACTGAGCAATTCATTGGCGGGGTTGTCGCTGATGAATCTGGCTCAGGAAGACTTCGCGCAGCGGGTCGCTGGTCTCGTTGATCGGGGACAACTCGCGCTGAAGAGGGGCGACATTCGACAGGCCGCTCATTTCGCGGAACAAGTGGCCCAAGTTGATCCCTCGAACACGGAGGTGAAAGCGCTCACCAAGACGATCAATCGTCTGAAGGTTCGTCCCGTTTCCCAAGTCAGCACGGACGCGGCCCCACCCGCTGCTCCGACTCCGGATTTGGAGGAGCGAGTGAACCCAGACCCGAACGCCAGCCTGCTCGATGCTCAGCAAGTGGCCAGCAAGGTCATGACCGAGAAGCTGCGGAATCAGGTGAGCAGTGCGATCGAGTTGGCCCGCAAGTCCGACGATCCCGTTGCAGGGCTCAGCCAGTTGAAGCAGGTCTTGGATGCCGTGAAGTCTGCCATCGACATTCCTCCCGAGGATCGGTTGCGACTTCAAAAGCAGCTCGAAGGCGAAATTCTGCAACAGAGAAATCAAAAGGAAATCAGTGAACAGCGTCGTTCACAAGCCGTGGTGGCACGATCCCGACTCGAAGCGACACAGCGTTTGGCTGAGCAGTTGATGCTCGACGAAGAGAAGTTGGAAAATCTGATTGAACGCGCTCGCTCGTTGATGTCTGATGGCAAGCATGGTCGCGACGAAGCCTATGCCGAGGCTCAAGACGTGGCCGACATCGCGGTCAACTTGCGGCCGGGTGAAAGCACCTCTGCGGCAGCAAGATTCGATGCCGAATCAGCACAGCAACTTCTGCGGTCGTATCGTCTGCGGGCGCGGCGTGCCGATCAGTTTCTCGAAACTCTGCATCAAGTGGAGTTGTCGCACGTGCCGTTCCCTGACGAACCCCCGATTCGGTTTCCGCCTGCGGAAGTTTGGAAGTCTCTTTCCGAACGTCGGCGAAAGTGGGCGACAGTCGATTTGAAGAAAGACAGCCCGAACGAGCAACGCATTCAAAGAGCGTTGTCGGAACCAACCGAAGTGGCCTTTAACGACAATCCGCTTGAAGACGCAATCGCCTACCTGAAGGAATTGCATGGCATTGAAATTTTGCTCGACAAGGTGGCTCTGGCTGGGGATGGAATAGCCACTGACACGCAAGTGAATTTGAATTTGTCAGGCGTCTCACTGCGAAGTGCGCTGCGTCTGCTCTTGGAGCCGCTGTTGTTGACCTATGTCATCGAAGACGAGGTGATGAAGATCACCACTCAGTTGAAGGCCGATGAAAAAATGTCGACTCGCGTCTACCCGGTGGCAGACCTTGTCGTGCCGATCATTCAGTTGGGTGGTGGCGGTGCGTTCGGCGGCGGTGGCCAGCAGGGCGGTGGCCAGCAGGGCGGCGGTGGTGGACAACAGGGTGGTGGAGGCGGATTTGGCGGTGGTGGCGGAGGCGGTGGTGGTGGTGGCGGGTTCTTCAGCATTCCTCCCGAGCCGATCGTCCCCAAGGCACAGCCTGCGGCAGTTCCCGTGGAGAAGATTGGACCAGCCACAACCGGGCAAAACCGGCAGGTTGACAATCGTTCCATCGAGGCCCTGAAAAAAAAACGGACTCCGTGACACAGGTCGCGCAGTCTGATGAACCGGCGCAAGCCAAGCCGCAACTGGAATCGAAGACGAAGCGGGAGAAGCCAACGGTGGCTCCTTCCGCTTCGTCCATTTCTGATCGTCCTCGGAAGCCGGTCGTGAAAGAAAGTCGAGCGACAGCCGCTGAGGGGGCGAAGCACTGGCGGGACCGCTTCGCGTCAGATTCCATGTCGCCCGAATCCGTTCGTCTAGTTGTGGGTGAACTGATCGCCAGTCGCCAGCATGAGGAAGTGATCGCGTTGCTCGAACAGGCGATCATTCACGCGAAGATCCAACCGTGGATGTACGAGGTACTCGCGCTGTCGATGGAGGCGACGGGTCGCCCCAAATCGCAAATCGAACGGGTCATGCTGTCGAGCCAGGATTTCATGTCCAACGATGCCAATTCCATGATGCTGCTGGCGGCGTACCTCACGCGATTTGAGCGCACCGAACGAGCACTCGAACTGTACCGTCAGGCGGCGCATCTCTTCAAACCACAGCGCCCCGAGCCATTCCTGCAAGCCCTCGCTATCGCTCGACGCACTCGAAATGCCGAGGCTGTTGTCTGGTCAGCTCCCGAAGTCTTGGCCTATGCGTGGGGTAGCGATCGCGCCCCGCTCCGACGCGAGGCCGAACAGGCGGCTGCCGATGCCGTCCAGCAGTTGATGCAGGCCGGCAAACTCTCCAAGGCCCTCGAACTGCAAGAGGGGATGCGCAGTGCAAGAGAACTGGACCTCGTCGTGCGACTCGATTGGAACGGCCAGGGAGACTTGGACCTGCTCGTTGGAGAACCGACCGGTTCGATCTGTTCGATGGACCAGCCGTACACATCCGGCGGCGGCATCTTCATCCATGATGGCTTCGGACCGAATCAGGCACGCTGTTACGACGAGTATGTGTGCCCGCGTGCGATCTCGGGCGAATACGTGCTGCGCGTGAGGCATGTCTGGGGAGACATCGTCGGCAAGCGGGCCAGGCTGACGATTACGCGCGGCAAGGACACGGCTCACGAAGAAACGGAAACGCACACAGTCATGTTGGGACGCACGGATCAAACCGTCCGCATCTCCGTCACGCAGGGCCGGCGCATGGGTGCCGATGCGCGAGTGCCTGATTCTGCCGAGAAGCAAACGGGGCGTCGGGGTACGGCTCGTGCGGCCATTCTGGCTCAGATCGGCAACAATGGCGGTGGCCAGGTTGGTGTCGGACGGGGCGGTGGCGGTGGTGGCAACGTGGGCTATCAGCCGGTCATCGCGTTCATCAACGAAGGCGTGACGCTGAATGCACTCGCAACAGTTTCGGGCGATCGTCGCTACGTCCGCATCAACGCCACACCCGCTTTTAGAAACATTACCGATGTGTTCACGTTCAGCTTCATTCGTTGAGGCGGTGGTGGTGGTGCGGGTCGATGACTCTGACTGCGCACAATCACGAACAGCAAGCCGTTCTGTGAAGTCTCATTGACTCAGTTCGAGTTCTTGGCGGTTGCCGATGACCGTTGGTGCCAGCGAGACTTGCCGCCAGCTATGAAATGTCGGCATCATTCGTCGATCAACTCGATGGTCTGCCAGAGGCTGGGATCGGCCGCGTAGGGGAATTCGCTGCCAACGGCCAGGGATTGCTCACCGAGTTCACTGTCACGGACGACGTAGTGGAATCCCAGATGTGGATGCTGCAACGGGTCAAATCCGACAAGCACCTCGGTGGGTAGCCACGCATCCAGCCAATAGCCATCCGGCCGCACTTCCGACTGCACTCGAATCAACGAAGCGTCAGCGAGCAATGATTCTTCTCGAGCACGAGCCAGCGGGATCGCGCATGCCAGCGGAGCGGCTTCGGTTCGACCGCTGCCCGAGGGGAGCAGGCTGAACTGTTGGCAAAACCTCGTGGCGCGATGGACCGTTTGAGTGTTCCGCGTGTCGAACCAGACATGCAATCCGTCCGAAGAGGCCGGTGTGTCGGAAGAGCATTTCAACCGCCGTGTCCGCCCGCGCACCTCAATGCTCAGCCCCAATCCGGCTTCAGACCAAGCCAACCGCACCTCGGCGAAGCAAGGTGTTGAATCGAGTTCCCCCAGGAACGGGACACGGCACGCTTCAGGCAGATTGAGCAATCGCCCCGATCGATGCGGCAGGTTACCGATCTTCCGGATGGGGAATGACCAGCGAAACAGAAACCGTGGCGGGACGAGCTGACTCATGTAACAACCTACGTTGGATACGACACGTCACCGCACTCACGATGTTTACACTCGAACAATTGAGTGTTGTGCGTGCGCCACGGCCGCAAACTATTCGCTTGGCGACCGAGTTCTGCCAGTGACGTTCCGGACGACACAGCACCGTCGAGTGTTTTGGAAACGGCGGACAACATCAAGGCTGAGGCGGCGGATTCTCGATCTTCCCACTCAACACACTGTGTTGCGGACTTGTGGTGGCGTCACAATTGCGATCGACAAGCCGACGACAATCGTTGATCTTGAGTGATGGTCGTGTCGAGGTCCGGGTTGCCAATGCCGAACGGGAATACAACCGCCGCGAAAAGCCAGGAGTGAGATTCGTCTCGTCGTTGCAAAATGCCAGCAAAACTGCGATTCTTCCGCCCCCTTCCTGCCTCAATCAGCGGGCGTCCGCAGAATTGTGGGCGGCCCGAGACACAGAATCGCTGGATCACGGGGAAGCCAACTGTGTGTCGCACGTTTGGTTGCTGATTGCCAGGGGGGCGGTGAGGTCAGTTTTTTTGAATCCGGGAGAGATCATGCGTTTGAAGACAGGTGATGTGGTCCAAGTCGTGACTGGTGACGACAAGGGGACTCGCGGAAAGATCGCGCGAGTCATCAACGACAAAAACAAGGTCGTGGTCGAGGGAGTCAACCGCGTGTACAAACACGTCAAGCGCGGCCATCCGAAGGCTCCTCAGGGAGGTCGCTTGTCGATCGAAATGCCCATTGATGCGTCCAACGTGATGCTGATCGATCCGCAGACCGACAAGCCGACGCGCACTCGCATTCAGCTTCCAGCCGTCAAGGGCGAGAAGAAGGCACTGGTCACCAAGCGATCCGGTGTTGAACTTCGGAAGATCGGATAGGCCGGTTCGTGGAAGTCCGGGGTCAGGTGGTTCAAGTTCATTTTTCGTCCGCGAAAAATGATCTGGGAACCTTCTGACCCCCGATCGTTCCTACTTGGGCAGCAGCTTGTTGAACAGACCATCCAGCGCGCCGTCGAGCTTCTTTTCAAGCAACCCTTCCAGCGCAGAGCCGCCGAGTTGCTTGGTGAGTTCGCCGAGGATGCGGGCATCGGGAAGAGGTCGCGAGAGCGTGCCGCCGATTGGGATGCGGATCGACTTTCCCTTCAGGCCGGCCAGAAGTTTTGTGTTGCCGATCCATTCGTCGGGGATGCCGAACTCGGCGATCAGGTTCAGCGTCTCGTCCGTCCCCACCGAGCCACTCGTTTGCAGCGTAACATCCTTGATCTGAATCGTCAGGGCGCGATGATGCACCCGGCCCTCCTCCAGCTTGAAGTCAACGGTCTGTTCGGGCAACTCCATCCAAACTCGTTCGCGCTGCGGATCGGCCCCCGGACGCTGGCGAATCACCGAGCGAACCTGATCGATCAGACCGAGGATTTGCATTGAGGACGGTCCCGGTCGGACTTGGGCCTGGTGGATGGCGACCGCACCATTCATCTCACCGGTCGCGGGAGTCATCAGCGGGAGCGAACCGCCCGCCACGTCGAGCGAGAACTTCCCCTCCACCTCGGCCGCGTCGGCCAGCAGCGGCATGACGAACTTCAGCCACGAACTGCACAGTTCGGGAGACAGTCGTACCTGGTCGATGACCTTCTCTGGAGGCAGCACGATCAGCGAGGACGATTGATCGAACCGGATCTGCGGCGTGAAGTGCAATCGCCCTTCATTGATCGTTGTGTCGAGCGGTGCGAACTGGCAGATGCCCTTGTCGAGTTGGGCGGACACGTCGCCCGGTCCCGCTGTCAAACCGTAGATGATCGCCGACTGCCAGCCGACTCCCGCCTGGCCGCTCAGATCCGACAGCCCCGCAACGGCAGAGTCCGTTGATGACGAGTTCGGCGTCCGATTGTTTGGATCATACGCCAGTGAGACGGGTCGAGTCGGAACCTGTCGCGAGGCCGTCGCGCCTGTGCTCGCGGTGAAGCTTGCCAGCGAACCCTTCAGCGCGAACGGTCGCTGGTCTTTGCCGGTCAGTTGAATGTTCTTGCCGAGCGCCGCGCCGAACCGCTCCACCAGTACGTCCCAGTCGTAACCGAGTTCACCCGTCAGATCAACTCGTTGTGCCGTCGAGAGTTTTTCCATCGAACCCTTCGCCGTCACATTGAGACCCTCTGCCGAGAGCGAGGACGCATCCAGCTTCAGCTCGTCCTGTGCGCTGTCATAGCTCCCTTTTCCGGTGAGATGCAGCTTGGGTTCGCTCCACATTTTCTCCCACCGCGGCTGTTGCCCCGGCGGTGCCTGCAATGCGGCGACAACGAGCTTCTCGATGTTGGTGTCGATGTCGGCCGTCATCAAGTTCGCCGCTTCGGTCACGGTTGCGCGGCCGCTCAACGCACCGATCAGATGATACGAGGGCCGTTCCAATGCCTGATTCTTCCAGCGCGAAAGCTTGTCGAGATCGGCGCGGTACGCCGCGTCACCCGCCAGCCGTGCCAGGCCCCCCGTCTTCGTCAGTGCCACGTCTAGATTGTCGATGCGGCACGAGAGCGAACTGGCCGTGAGCGTTGACTGCGGCGAAGACCACTCCATTTCCGCGACCTTCCAGACGCCCGAAGTTTCCAGCTTGAGTTGCGGTTCCTGCACGAACCATTCGAGACCGCGCGCCTGCAACTGGTCGATGTTCACTGCCAGCCGTTCGAGATTGATTTGCTTGGGGCCTGCTGCGAGAGCGGCCTCAATGTTCGTGTCTCCGGCGAGTTGCCAGCCCTTCAGCACGACGAACGGCTTCAGCCGGTTCTGCCACGTTCCCAAGCCGCCTGTCAGAGTTGCCGTCACGGGCCATGTGGCCGATGTGGCGGGAAGGTCGATCGCCTCATTCAACTTGGCCGTGAGCGAATCGTTGCCGCTCGTCAGACGCAACGTGGCGGAGTCGATGCGTTGGAGATTCGTTCCACCCTCCGTGCGCGCCGACGCGGTCGCGATCAGTTCCAGACGATCTTCCTGCCAAACGTTGTCCGCCGAAATGTTCCACTGGAATTCGTCGAGATGCACGGCCGCGACGAGCGTGGCCCGGTCGTGATCCTCGCGCTTGATCGAGCCATCCACTTTCAAGCGACCGGCGATCTTCTCCAGCCCAAGATCAATGAACCGCTCCAGATTCTGTTCGAGCTTGTTCAGATCGCCGCTGGCCGTGAAGTGCGCGTCCGTCAGCGTACCGCCTCCCGAAACCTGCAAGAAGTCGGACTGGCATGTCAGTCGATCGACGACGATCGCGCCGTCCTGTCGATGCGCCTGAAACGCCGTGATGAACGGCGTCTTCCATGCGATGGTCTCTCCGCGATTGACGGCCGTCAGCCCGGCGAGCGATGCGCCGCCGTTCCAGCTTCGCATCCCTTTGGTTTCCGCACCGGTGAGCTTCACTTCCAAACGCCCCGCCGTGATCTCGGTCCCTTCGCGGACTCGCAAGGTCTGCGGCAACAGCGCGGCGAGTCGCTTCAGATCGACATGCCCTGCGAGTTGGAAGTCCTCTTCACCGACAATCGACTGCACCGCATTCAGGCCTTGCGCCGCCGTGAGTCCCGCCAGCGGGATGTCACCCGTCGCCGTCAGTTCGCCGACATCGGTCGTCAGCTTCGCATCGTCCATCGACAGCCGACCGCTCTGACTGGCGAAGCGGCCTCCCGCTGTGATCGTGTCGAGTGCGACTTTGTCATTCTTCAACGAAGCCAATCCCGACAGCGCCAACTGCCGCAGCGAGACCGTTCCATCCCACGTCCAGTCGAACGACTCCTTCGTCGGCCGCAATTGAGCCTTCACGTCGGCATCGAACTCGCCCGCCAGTTCGGCGGCCGATTCAAAGCGGGTCAGTGCGGGCAGGAGCTTGTCCAGCTTCCAGCCTCGTGCCTTGAGTTGCAGGTGCTGAGTGTCGGTCGTCGCCGCAGCCGCTTCCTCACCGGGCCTGTTGCCATAATGGGCGGCCAGCCAATCCGCCGCCGTCGCCGGCTCATCATCGGCGGACACCGACGACGAGGGCGCGTGACCGATGGTCAGTTCGATGTCATCCACGCCACCCTTCGTCGAGGCCATCACCAACGACACCGGTTCAATCGTCGAGGTGCGACTGGCCGCCTTGTTGGTGAGTTCAATCCGAGCGTTGATGATCTCCAACTCGTACGCCGGAATCGGCGCGGTGCTCGCCGGACCACTCATGAACTTGGCGTACGCGTCCTCCAAGTTGGAGCCGTCCTGACGAATGGAGACGGTCACAACCGGATCGACCAGCCGCATCCGACCGAGATTGGTTTGCCGTGTGGCCAGTGTCCACAGAGTCTCAACGGTCGAGAACTCTTTGATGTCGAGCAGTGTGTGTCCCTCTTCGTCCTCGGCCTTGAGTCCCTGGACCACGATGGGCGAGAACCAACCGATCGACATCTCCCCGACTTCGATCGCTCCGGGGTAGGTCGGGAAGATCAACTTGGGGATTCGTTGTCGCAGCGAGGTCTTCGCGACAATGGCCGGGGCGAACCAGACGGCGGTCGCGAGCAGCGCGAGGAGCAGGCCGCCTCGCATCAGCCAGCGACCGCCTTTCGGCCGAGTTTTGTAGGGAGCTGATTTGGATGAGCCTGACGACTCGAGAGTTTTCGGAGCGGTTTCCGCCATGATCGCGCCACCTTGCTGAATGCCTCAAACCGGGAGACCTCTGTGTGTCGTCTCGTCGGCTGATGATGCTATACCTCACGCGGCCTCAAGTGAGACGTTTAGCCCCAACGCCATCGGCGTGGGAGCGATCCACGCGGTGCCCACATTCGCGCCCACGCCGATGGCGTTGGGGCTAAACGTAAAACATCTCATTCGTGACCGTGCGAGGTATA
>JAYUFF010001031.1:0-3347 GCA_043738825.1 Schlesneria sp. | reverse complement strand
GCGTGATCGCGATTCGGTCGAGTCATCAACACTGCACTGCGATAGGTTTCGCGTCACCTTGGCATCCTTATCGTCGTTTCCAGTCTGGCGGCTGACTCTCTGATGCAGCCCCGCGATCCGGGATCGCCCTCAAACAGTGAGACCCGTCAGACTGCGTAAACTTTTCCAGTCAGGGCGACCTTGGCGAGGCTACCGTTTACACCGACTGTAACGGTTTTTCAACCGCCTCTAAGCCGTTAGAGAGCAATTACTTGTCAAATTCGGCAGGCTTGTGCCGACACGCGAGGAATGATTCATTCAGACGGACCTGTGCAACCGAAACTTTCCTGTGCTTGGTGGATCGCACCGACAGGGTGGAAGTGGATTCTTGCCTCACTGCGATCCATCGACCGAAATCCAGGGAGGGATTGTTTGATGAGACGCCACACTTTTGTGACAGCAGTTTGTGCCGTGGTCTTGTCCGCGCTCATGCTACCGACCACTCGGGCCGATGAGTTCGCCGACCCGTTCGCAACGGAACTGGCCACACCCCCGGCTCCTGCACCAGCAATCTTGGAAGCCGGCAGTCAGGCGGTCAAGTCTCGACCGCTCTACGAGGTTCCCTCGCTCTATGAGGTTGCACCGATCACGACGACTCCCGCCGTGTACCGGCAAGTCGGAATGATGCGACAGGTGCCGGCTCCACAACCCATTGATGCCGGGGCTGGCATGCTGGCACCGCAGGCCGCTCCGCAGCAGCCCGGCTACGTGCAGCTCGGTGCCCCGCTGTACCCGTCGCCTCGCCCCAACATTCCGATCTGGACGGGATCGACGATGATCACCAACCAGGCGTTCGCTCCGCACGAGATGCTCTACCCGCACACCTATCGCGCGACTTATCCGCCGTACTATCACCGCGTCAAAGGCTGTTGGGTTCTGACCCCGTTCGGCATTCGTTCGCACGAGCGCTGGGAACTGCAAGGGACTCAGGTTCAGGTGAAGTATCGTTCGCAGTACCCCAGTTTGTTCAAGGGGGCTTGGCATCCACCATCGACTTCTCACTGAGACGGTGCATGGGACCAAGTGCTGTCGTGCGAGACGAGCCATTGGGCGTCGAAGAGAACTGCGTTGAGCGGCGATACCGAGTGAATCTGGTTTTGGCCAGCAGGCCATTTTCGGATGAGGGCGATCCAGTGATGACAGAGAGCGTTCGAAACATGACTTTCAGTGCGGCTCTGTTGTTGGGAGCCGTAACGTTCGGGCCGGTTCGAGTCGAGTCGGCCGAACCGCAGGCACGGGTTCCCGTAAAGACAGTGGGTTTGTTGCCTGTAAGGTCAGCGAGCCTGTTCCACTTTCCGGGCTGGCGCTGGTTCTCTGAACCGACGGATGCGCCAGCCGAGTGTGACTACTTGGAGCCTGGCGACATCCCACTCGCGCCGTGGGATCGTGCTGGCCGTGTGTGCGGTCTCGACAATCGATGGCACGCTCGCCACGAAGAGAAGAAAGCGTGGCACTACTACATCCGCGGCGTTGGCCCGGCAGTTCATGAGCGATCACCGGGTCGGCCGTGCTTGTGGTGATGTCGATCGGGTGGCATCCCACGTGATGTCTCCAGCAAAGAGGTGCGACAGTAAACAGCATTTGCTCGCCAGGGTACTGACCCGGCGAGGCAGATCCCGCGATGAGGACGATTACCGCCGCAAGTCGGCGCGAAGGGAAGGATCCGAGAAATGAAGCCGCTACTCCACAAAATCATTCGCGCGTCGGTCGTGGCCGGGCTGAGCCTGCTGGCTCTGACGTATGCCAGTGCTCAAGAAAACTCGGTGGGCATCGTCCGGATCACCCAGCGGAGAACCGGCGAGGTCGTGTCTCAGCAAGTGACACCGGCCTCGTTCCAACTCGGCCAACGACACCAGAGGGCCTCGACAAACTGCGATTGTCAACACAATTGCCCAACCGGAAGCGTTGGCAATCCGTGCCCGTCCGGCTGGACCGGAGACTCGATGGGATCAGAGTGCCGCCAATGTCGGGGACATCACCCGTGGGGCAACCATTTCGGCTGCCAGTACGGAAACTGCCACGACGATTCGGGACAGGCGATGTGCGACTACTTCCGGTGCAAGTTCGGCTACTTCATCCCGACGGGAGCCGGTGGCGCGGGAGTCCCCTGGGTCGGCAAGTACTCGCGAGTCTACCCGCAGGATCCCCACTACTTCGATCAGCGCGACGGACAGACTTGGGCGGCGCAGGGCTATGGTGCCCCGATCGCCGTGCCACTCGCTCCGGTCGTCGGACACTCCTTCAACTACGGCTGGGGCATCCCCTCGAGCCGGCTGACTCCGATTTCGCACCCGGCCTATTAGTCTCGACCCGATCAGGTGAATCAGCGTCGGGCTGACTCACCGACTGGCGGCCAACCGCCCGCTTCCGACCGCCCGTCAACCGACTCCAGAACCCCTAACTCGCGACCACGATCTCCCCTCGCGATCTGAAGGAACAGACGCATGACCTCGGTGAAAATCAACTGGATGGTCGCCGCCTCAATGGCCGCGATGTCGTTCGCCCTCCCCACGGTTCGTGCTCAGGACTCGAGCGCTCCGGGAATCGTCCGCATCTCGGACAACAGGCCACGGCTGGCGGTTCAGTCTGCGTCATTCCACGGTCATCGTCAGGCGGCGGTGTATGGAGGCTCTGGCGATTGCCCCGCAGACAATTGTCCGAACGGATATTGCCAGACTGGCCGAGGTCACGGCTGCTTCCAGGAGTCGTACTGCAAGAAGTCTCCCGATTATGGTTACTCGCCGCCCGCGAAGTACCCGCTGCATCGGCGAGGCGTCGAGTACAACACCTACTTCCCCAATCAGTGGTACGGGTTGCCGGGCGGCGGACTGGCCGGTGGTTACCCGATGGTCTATCAACCCACCGACACGACGCAACTCGGCTTCTACTACCAGCACGTTCCGTCCTGGCAGCCGAATCCCAACATGCTGCCGCAGCGACCGGTCCCCGCGCAGTGGCACGTCGTCGCTCCGCCCTACAACGCGAACCTGTTTGCGAATCGGCGTGGCATCCCCGGCGCGATGGGAGCGAATTGCCCGGTCGAGTCTGGAACGATGATGCCGATCCAGAACGGCATTCCGGCACCCCTGGAGAACATGAATGGTGCGCCGGCACCGTTGCAGCCTGCTCCCGAGGCCGGGCTGCCACCACTGCCACGAGAAATCCAGAACACGGTCGAAAGCGAACACATTCGCCGCGCCGGCTTCTGAGCTCGACTTTTGCCATGTTTTTGGAGTTTGGATCAGATCAAACTGATCAAGTAAAGGGAGCCCCCTTGTGAGTAGACTTTGGTGGTTGCGGCCAGAGTT
>JAYUFF010001030.1:0-3348 GCA_043738825.1 Schlesneria sp. | reverse complement strand
TGGGAGATGCGCTGGGCCTTGTTCACGATCGCGTCGATGCTCGCGCTGGCCTTCACGACGAAGTATGGAGGGAGCGATGCCACGATGGGCTTGGCCTTTACTCACACGGGCTGGCTCTATCCATTCTTCGCGCCGTTGCTGGGTTGGTTGGGAGTCGCGCTGACTGGGAGCGACACCTCATCGAACGCGCTGTTCGGCAGCCTGCAACGCATCACGGCGGAACAGCTCGGATTGAATCCGACGTTGATCGTGGCCTCCAACAGCACCGGTGGTGTGATGGGCAAGATGATCGATGCTCAGAGCATCGTGGTCGCGGCGGTGGCCACCGGGCAAAAGGGAGGCGAAGGAAAGATCCTGCGTTTCGTCTTTATGCACAGCGTGGTCCTGGCCGCACTGGTCGGAGCATTGACGATGGCGCAAGCCTACGTCCTGACGTGGATGATCCCCGGCTGACCGGCCGCACGTCGATCTCGTTTCGTCGCGCTCTACAATTGAAGGCTCGGCAACAATAGGGAGAGACGAACGAGCAGCGAGCGATTCATGGCGCGAGTGATTCCGAAGTTAAAAGCGGGGCCGGAGAACATCATCGTCGAGTTGGGAAGGTTTCGCAGTCGGGCAACGAACTGGAAGTACTCCGGATTCCCGCACGCCAGCGGCCGAACGATTCTCAGAGCGGCAAGCCGTGCAAAGTCGTCAGGACGGCCTTGATCTGTTCGTCCGTCTTGAGAGTGTTTTTCAAACCGGACAATGTCGTCGCCAAGGCCAAGACCCGAGCCGGACCGCCCATCGACTCGACCAGTTTCAAGGTGTCCGCCAGCTTGGCAACATCGATTTTCAACTCGCTCGTGGCGTCCAGAAACTTGATCAGGTCTTCGGTCGTCGGCTTGCCTTGCGGAACGGCGGATCGCTTTGCGGTTCTGACACCGGCAACCTGTCCACCGCTCTTCAGCTTGGACCGTGTTCCCGAAACTGACGATTGAAAGCTGGATGTCGTCACATACGCGGCCAAACCACCGTGACTGGGCATGTTCTTTTTCAGGATCTCGGCCACCTCTTGAGTCGATGCGTCAAGGTTGCCTTTCAAGACTTCCCGAATCAATTCGCTGTAATTCAATTTTTGTTCGACGGTCCCGGTTTGTTCTGTTTTCTTCTTCACTGTTTTTGCTCCCTGTCGATGTGATGGAAAAACCAGCCGAACCAATAAGGCATCAAGCCAGCCGTTTCAAGACCTTCGGCAAAAACCGTGCTTGGCAATATACGGTGCCGTCCGGGCGGGTGGCGGGGTCAGAAGCGAAGCGGATGGCCCCGAATTGGTGAGACAACACGCCACAAGACGGGGCCTTCCCGTTGGTCAGACCCCCCCACACCTCGCGCCCAGCGAACTCATGAATCGACGTTGCCGAACTCACAGTTTGGCGGGCAACACTCGGGCCATCTCGATCAGGAACAGGCGGCGGATGGCGTCGTAGCCGCGGTCATTGGGGTCTTCGAGGTTGTCCCAGTACCAGTAGTGCGGGTCGTTTTTGCGATACTCGCGGTGCCAGAAGTGCGTGCAGTGGATGCCGTGGCCGAGGAACTCGGCTCGCATGTCGATGAGCGTCACGTCGGGATGGCGCTTGGCAAATCGGACGAGCACTTCGTTGTAGGCGGCGAGAACCTGAAGGCCCTCGGGCCACCGGGGCAGGCCCGCGTGTTGGATGTCTCCGTCGCCGTCGGTCGGGTCGTAGATGTTGGCGATGAAGAGGTGGCAGCCGCCGGGAAACGTCTCGCGCACGCGGTCGGCAATCGTGTCGAGGCGTCGGTCGAAGTTCTCGACCCATTCGCCGATCTCATTCGCCCTGGCACCGAACATCGCTCCTTCTCGCGGTGGCGTGCGGCCGTAGTTGTGAATCACATCGTTGCCACCCGTGGTCATCACCACGACGCCAAACGTCTGGGCGTCATAAGGCGTCAGCTTGGGAAGCTGATAGTCCACGCATTCGATCGATGTCGTGCCGGAGATCGCCAGATTGAGCGGTTCGAGCTGGGGCAGCACGCGCGACAGACAGATCCCCTGCATATCGGCAAACTCATCAGATGGATTCTTTGTCAGACGCTGGAAGTACGTTCGACCGGGCGAGGCTCCCAATCCCTGCGTCACGCTGTCTCCCAACCCCAACAGCAAGACTTGGCGATCACTCCACGTGGAGGCGAATGCCTCACGCGGCACCACCGGTCCGGCCGGACCTTCACCAACCGGCCGAGCGTATCGGTAGTGCCTCCAAACGACAGTGACCCCGATGACCATCAGGCCAACGGCAACCAAGATGCGAAGTCGTCGAGACATCGAGCGTCTTTCAATCAGGGCTTCACACTTCGTCGTTGTACTCTCACAGATACTCGACGCGATTTTGCATGGCGGCCGGTTCGAGCACTTCCCAGACGAGCTCCAAGGCATGGATCAACTGGCCGATGGTTCGGCTCTGCTAATGGCAGTAGGCGATGCCCCAATGCGGGCGGCCTTGATCATGAAAGTTGAGAAAGTCCGAGTCGTTCGTGACGAGCACTCGCTGCTCGGACACCACGAGTTGCCAATGGCTTTCATCATCCCTGCCGGTGAGATTCCGCTCTGCCGTCGTGCTGACATCGACTCCGCGCCGTCGCAATCCCTCCGCTACGGCCGAGTCAATGTGTTCGTCGAGATGGAAGCGGATCGTTCTAGCCATTCGTGGCAGCCAGTTTTTCGGCAAGTGGCGAAGGCGACTGCTGACGCAGGCGGGTCACCAAATCCGACTCGGCCTGCATGTCGCGTTGAATCTCGTCGCGGTGGTCCCAGTAGTACGCCAGCGCGGCGTAGACATCGGCCATCGTGAGCTGCGGAAACCGAGACACGATTTCGTCCGCCGACTGTCCCTGCAACTCATGCCACACGAACACATCTTGCACGCGAATCCGTGTCCCCGCGATGCGCGGCTGACCACCGCAAACGCTAGGCTGGCTCTCGATGCTCGTTCGTGCTGGTGATGGGAGGGTTGAACTCATGGGTCAATCTTTCCGTGTCTTCTGCCGCAATGTAGGCCGACTTCGGCAAGGCAGATTTCGGCGAAATCTGCCCACAATTCAGACCTGTGATTGCGTGGCTATATTTCAGCCGTGATTGTCCGGCAACGATGCTCACGGTCAACCCCAACCCACACCGTTGTAACCGGTCTCATCGTCCGGTAACGAGTAGGGTGCGTGCAGCAACGCGGAACGCACCAGTTTGTCACGGCCAGTGGTTGTTGGTGCGTTCCGCGTTGCCGCACGCACCCTACGGAACTGAGATGTTGGGCTTGGGTGCCACGGTCACGGCTTTGCGTGGCCGTGGCT
>JAYUFF010001029.1:0-3351 GCA_043738825.1 Schlesneria sp. | reverse complement strand
ACCCCGCACCGACTCCCGCCCGTCGGATGACGAGGTTCTGCGTCGAGTGGCCGACTGCCTCGCGTCCCGCGACATCGCATCGTTCGCGCGGATCGGAGTCGATGTGCGGCGCGGGATCATCACGGTTCGAGGCGATGTCGCGTCCCAAGGAGAACGGCTGCTGCTGCTCCACCTGATACGGAAGATTCCCGGTGTGGAGCAAGTCCACGACGGGCTGTCGCTGACATCCGCGCGGCGTGTTGCGACTCCGCGAGCATCACGGTGGGAGGGCGTTGCCTTCGCGTGGTCCCGCGTCTCGGACGGCTTGCCCGCGATCGACTTCAAGTGGAGTGTGGCGGCCGTGTTGTTGGTCGGAGCGGTCGCGTTCTGGTTTTGGCCCGGCGGAGTATCTCGCCCCGTGGCCGTTCATCCCGTGAAGGGAAAGGCCGTGATGGCGGGCCAGCCGATGGCGGGCGCTCACCTTGTGTTGCACCCCGGCCCCGATTCCAAGATTCCCGTCGGCATCACGTCGCGCGGGACGGTGGCCAACGACGGCACCTTCGAGTTGAGCACGTTCGACCACAAGGACGGTGCGCCGAGCGGGGAGTTCGTCGTCACCGTCGTCTGGAGCAAGCCGGTCATCGTCGATGGAGAAACACAGTCCGGCCCCAGCCTGGTTTCGGCGATGTACTCCAAGCCCGACAGCTCACCGCTGCGCATCAAGATCAAGGCCGACGCGAAGGAGTTGGCTCCGATTGAAATCCAGCAGGGACCACTGGCACTGAAGCATGCTCAGCCAGCGGCGGCTTACGACCATGAATAGCGCACGACGGCGCGTCGTGAGCGACGACTTCGCTTGACCAGCAGCCGCTCTCTCATTCCTCACACAACGTCAAAGAATCCCACCATGTCCTCGCGTCGAATTCTGCCAGGCTTGCAACTCAGCCTCGGCTTCACGCTGTTCTACCTGTGCATCCTGGTACTCATTCCGCTCGTCGCGTGTTTCACAAAGGCTTCGTCGCTGACGGGTGAGCAGTTTGTGAGGGCCGTCTGGACGGATCGCACCCGTGCGGCGTACTTGCTGACGTTCGGAGCGTCCGCCATCGCCGCAGTCATCGATACCGTACTCGGCCTGCTGCTGGCGTGGGTTCTCGTTCGCTATGAGTTCCCGTTCAAACGGCTCTTCGATTCGCTGATTGATCTGCCGTTCGCGCTGCCAACGGCGGTGGCTGGACTCGTTTATTCGAGCCTCTATGTCGAGCAGGGCTGGCTGGGCCAGTTTCTGGTCCCGCTGGGAATTAAGGGAGCGTATTCGCAGTTGGCGATCGTGCTGGTGCTGACGTTCATCGGCCTGCCGTTCGTCGTCCGCACGGTGCAGCCGGTCCTCGAAAGCCTTGATGCCGAGTTGGAGGAAGCCTCCGCCTGCCTGGGAGCCTCGCGCTGGCAAACATTCACGATGGTCCTGCTTCCCGCGTTGTATCCCGCGTTGATTACGGGCTTCGCCCTGACCTTTGCCCGCGCGATTGGCGAGTACGGTGCGGTCGTATTCGTGTCGGGCAACATGCCCTTCAAGACGGAGATTGCTCCCGTGCTGATCGTCGCGCGATTGGAAGAGTTCAAGTATGCGGAAGCGACGGCCATCGCGGTGGTGTTGCTCGTCGCATCGTTCTCGATGCTGGGGATCAACAACGTACTCGAACGACGAACGCAGGCCGCCAATTCATCGGCTCATTGAGTGATCAACCCGACTTTTGCCATTCTATTTGGAGTGCGGCAATTGATTGCCGCTTTCCTTTCTTCTGACGCTGACGCTTGAACATCGCTGTGTTGACCGAGACTTTTGGGAATTCCTCGACATTCACAGAAAGGAAAGCGGTGATGAATCCCCGCACTCCAAAAATGGCTAGAAGTCGAAATCAGAAGTTTGTTGATAAAGGCAATGAGCGAGGGCGAAGCTTCCGTTGAGCCGCGATCAACAGTCTTCGGTCCATCTCCGAAACAGAAATCGAACAGTTCAACATGCACGATCTTCGCTCAAATCTCCCGCCCGTGGTTTCTGTGTCGAAGTCACACGGCCGCGCCGCGCAGCAGGATCCCGCGTGGGTTCGTTACTCGCTCATCGCTGCGGCACTGGCGGTCATCGGGTTGCTGATTATCGTTCCCGTGATCAGCGTCTTCTATCAGGCGTTTGCGGCGGGAGTCGGCACGTACTGGAAGAACCTCACGGCCGACCCCGATACGCGTCACGCGATCTTTCTCACGATGCTCGTCGTGCCGTTGTCGGTCGCCGCCAACGTGGTGTTCGGAGTCGCAGCCGCCTGGGCCATCACGCGGTTTCGCTTTCCCGGTCGCACGCTGCTGACGACGCTCATCGACCTGCCGTTCGCGATTTCACCGGTCGTTGCCGGACTGATGTTCGTGCTGCTGTTCGGCATGAAGGGCTACTTCGGCCCGTGGCTGCGCGAGCACGACATCCGGATCATCTTCGCCCTGCCAGCCCTGATTCTCGTGACGACGTTTGTCACGCTCCCCTTCGTCGCGCGTGAGCTGATTCCCGTGATGGAGGCCATCGGTTCGGATGAAGAGATCGCCGCGGTCAGCCTCGGTGCGAACGGCTGGCAGATGTTCTGGCGCGTGACGATTCCCAACATCAAGTGGGGGCTGCTGTATGGCGTGATCCTCTGCAACGCCCGGGCGATGGGTGAGTTCGGCGCGGTCTATGTCGTCTCGGGCCACATCGCCGGTCAGACGGACACGATGCCGCTGCGCGTCGAGAAACTGTTTCAGGAATACAACAACCCCGGCTCATTCGCGGTCGCGTCGCTGCTGACTTCGCTCGCGCTGGTCACGCTGTTCATCAAGATCGTGCTCGAACGAAAGACGCAGCAGGAACTGAAAGCGGCGGCGGAAACGCAGCAAACCCAATAGGACCGAGGTCAGAGATCAGCGGTCAGAAGTCAGAAGTCAGAAGTCAGCGGTCAGAAGTCAGAAAAAGAGGCCCCTGATCGTCTGATTGCTGGTCGCCGACCTCTGACCTTTGCCCTCTGACCTCTGACCTCTGACCTCTGATCCCTGTTCCCCTTAACCAAAGGCCCTCATGAGCATCGTCGTCAAAAATCTGACCAAGCGTTTCGGCAACTTCATCGCGCTGGATGACGTGAGCCTCGAAGCACCCAGCGGCTCGTTGCTCGCGCTACTCGGGCCATCTGGCTCGGGCAAGACCACGCTGCTGCGCATCATCGCGGGACTCGAAGGAGCCGACCGGGGCCTCGTGCTGTATCAAGACGAGGATGTCACGCAGCAGTCACCGAAGGACCGGCAAGTCGGCTTCGTCTTCCAGCACTACGCCCTCTTCCGTCACATGTCGGTCTA
>JAYUFF010001028.1:0-3353 GCA_043738825.1 Schlesneria sp. | reverse complement strand
GTTGCTGGCCATCGGCCTGTTCAAGCTCGTGCCGAGTTGGGCGCGGATGTGATCGATGAAGGGTGAGAGGCCGAGTGTTCGTCAAACGTGGTGACTCGCGGCGTTGCGTGGTGAGACCTTGGCGACGTGGTCGTCGTGTTTCAATCGTTTTTAGGGATGATCCGCTTTTAGCTCCGGCGGAGCGCCATACGGTAGCCCACGGCGTGAGCCGTGGGTGGATGGTTGGGTTAAGGACAGCCCCGGAGGGGCGACATATACCTCACGCGATCACGAATGAGCGGTTTTACGTTTAGCCCCAACGCCAACGGCGTGGGCGCGAATGTGGGTGCCGTGTTGATCGCTCGCACGCCGATGGCGTTGCGGCTAAACGTCTCACATCAGGCCGCGTGGAATATCGCTGGGGCACGGTCAACGGGCCTCGGGATCACGTCGAACGACGTGAGGCCGTCGGAAGATGTCGCCCCTCCGGGGCTGGTGTTGAGGTTGTGTCGCCAACCCACGGCTCGCGCCGTGGGCTACCGTATGCCGCCTCTCCGAGGCTGAGCGATCCGACGCGGTGCAATCCGACGCGGAGCGATCAACGCCCGATCACTCACCGGGCGAGAGTGACTGAACCTGCTGCCGCGTCCCGTCACTTGGCCCGGTCGCGGCTTTGCCATGCCGGGGCGGACGGTGTATGAGTGGTTCCACTTCGGGTTCCCTGCCTCTTCCCGGTTTCCGAGTCCCGTCTCTTGGTGGAGCTGACGCGATGAAGTCCTCGCTCGCAGTGGTCGGTACGTTGCTGTTGCTCGGTCTGGCGGTCGGTGTGAATTCGGCCATGCAGTTCGGTGGGGGAGGAGATGCCTTCCCGCACAAATGGCTCGCGGTTTGGAGAACCGGTCCCGAGGCCCGCGTCCTCACCTCGTCCAACTGGAACGGCCTCGTGGAGGAGAGCAAAGAGTCCGATGCGATCTATGGCGACTTCGTGCTGCGCAATGCCCACGTGAAGGTTGTCATCGCTCAGCCGCTGGCGACACGCAACGCCAACATGACGGTGCGCGATGTGGCGGGAGCGGTCATCGACCTAACTTCGGCCGTGGCCGACAACGACCAGTTGGCGGCGTTCTATCCCGGCAAAAAGAGGTTCGCGTATCGAATGGCCTCGTTCCGTGGCGCGGATGGAAAAGATGTTCCGCCAACGGGGACGGGCGTCAGTGGCGAGTCGGTCTCGGTCGTCGTGAAGGCCGACGCCACCGAGCAACTTCCCGAGGTGACGGTCGTCTACTCGCTGGGTGAGAAGGATTCGTTCGTCACCGTGACCTCGACGTTCACCAATCGAGGTACGGCTCCAATCACCGTGCCACTGGAGGACGACTTCCGGGCCGATGGCGGCAAGGAAGAGATGCGCCGCTCACCCAACTCCACGACAGATCGCTTCTGGCTGTACGACCGCCATTGGGGACAGGCTTACGGACTGGATGCCGCTGGCCGCAAGATGCAGATCAACAGCGACGCCCGCACCACCACGATCAAGTACGAAGAAACCGAGGCGGGTGAATTGCAGGTGAAGCTCGCGCCGGGAGTGTCCTTCCAACTGACGCGGCATCTGTACTCATCGACCAACGTGTTCCACATTCACGATCAGAGCCATCGGCTGTTGAAGACCGGGACGCCCGGCGGCGGAATGTATTTTCAGTTCCTCGGCCTGTGGGGGGATCAGAGCGATTACTGGCTGGAAATCGCGAGGGGCGAGACCGTGGTCGGTAGCGTCCGGTTGCCGGAGTACGATCCGAAAGCGAAGCCACCGGTAACCTTGGCCTTGCCTCTTGAACTAGGCGAATACACCGCGAAGCTGTTTCATCTCGGCAACCTTGTCGCAGAGCAGCGGCTGACTAGGAAAACGAGAGCCGAACCCCATTCCATAGAAATCAGGGTGGACACCCAAGTCGGCATGGTGCGAGGTCGCATCACCGACGCCCTCGGCGAGCCGATCCCATGTAAAGTTGAACTCAAGCCGCTCGTAGAAGGGGCCAAATTGGACTTCGGTCCCGAGACCGCTGAGTTCGCCGTGCGGAACCTGATCTACTCGCCCGACGGTCGCATCGAGAAGCAGATTCCCGCAGGCAAGTATTCCGTGACGATCAGTCACGGGGCGGAGTTCGATGCGATCTTCACTGAGATCGAGGTGACAGCGGGGGGAGTTTCAGAGTTGTCTGAAAAACTGATCCGCTCCGTCGAGACTCCCGGTTGGGTGAGCGGCGACTTTCACAGCCACAGCACTCCGTCGGGGGACAACACGTCGAGTCAGTTGGGTCGCGTGTTGAATCTGGTTTGCGAGAACATCGAGTTCGCTCCTTGCACCGAGCACAACCGCGTCAGCACCTATCAGCCGCATATCGACCGGTTGGGGATCGGGCAGTTCATGTCGTCGGTCTCGGGGATTGAGCTGACCGGGATACCGTTGCCGCTCAATCATCAGAACGCGTTCCCGTTGCAGATGAAGCCGCGCACTCAGGATGGCGGCGGACCGGTGGCCGGGCCGGACCTCGAATCACAGATCGAGCGGCTTGCGCTGTGGAACGACCGCAGTGAGAAATTGCTGCAAGTGAACCATCCTGATCCGGGCTGGATGTTCTACGACAAGGACGGCGATGGAAAACCGGATGCCGGTCACGAGCGGGCCTTTCCGTTCATGGACGTGATGGAAGTGCATGCGATCGACAACGCGCTGTCTCTCGGCCCGATTGGCACGCGCGAGGGAGTGCCGTACCACAACCGGGTCTTCAACTGGCTGCAACTGCTCAATCAGGGCTTCCGCATCTACGGCGTGGTCAACACCGACGCGCACTACAACTTCCACGGCTCGGGCTGGCTGCGGAATTGGATTCAGTCCTCGACCGACGACCCGGCGAAGATCGATCACATGGAGTTGGTCCACGCCGCCAAGCGGGGCCGGATCGTGATGTCGAACGGCCCGTTCCTCGAAGTCACCGCGCACGAGACTGGCAAGACCGAGACGGTTGTCTCCGGCCAGGATCTCAAGGTGAGCAGCGGCAAGGTGACGTTGAAGGTTCGCGTCCAATGCCCGAACTGGCTGGATATCGACACGCTGTTCGTGCTGGTCAACGGCCGCAAGCACGCCGTTCACGATTACACTCGCGAAAAGAATCCCGACCTGTTCCGAGGCGGCGTCGTGAAGTTCGACCGTGCGCTGGAGATCGAACTCAAGAGCGACGCCCACCTCGTCGTCGTCACGGGCGATGTGGGAGGCGACCTGACCAAAATCTACGGCAAGGACATGGGGAAGGCTCAACCGGCCGCGATGACCAACCCGATCTTCGTCGATGTCGATGGCAACGGCTTCGTTCCGAACA
>JAYUFF010001027.1:0-3353 GCA_043738825.1 Schlesneria sp. | reverse complement strand
CGGACCTCGAAGTGGAACGGAAGCGGGACAGCAGCCCCGTGACCGAAGCCGACAAGGGGGCCGAACTGCTGATCCGCGAGCGTTTGGCAGCCGCCTTTCCCGACGACGCGATTCTCGGCGAAGAGTTTCCAACGAAGGAAGGAACGACCGGCTTCCGCTGGATTCTCGATCCGATTGACGGAACGAAGTCATTCATCCACGGAGTGCCGCTGTTCGGGACGCTGATCGGCGTGGAATACGGGGACCGGTGCATGATTGGTGTCTGTCGGTTCCCGGCCCTGAATGAAGTCGTCTATGCGGCCAATGGTCACGGCGCATGGTGGCAGATCGGCGACGCCAAACCTCGTCGCGCACAGGTCTCGTCGGTAACGAACCTTTCCGAGGCGACGTTCTGCAACACGAACCCCTCCCGCTGGCTGACGATCGGCAAGCGCGAGGCCCTCGAAACGCTGCTGACTTCCGTGCAGCTCGCCCGAGGCTGGGGAGACTGCTACGGACACATGCTCGTCGCCACCGGTCGAGCCGACGTGATGATCGACCCAGCCATGAACGCCTGGGACGCGGCAGCCCTCCTGCCCATCATCGAAGAGGCGGGCGGACAATTCATCGACTGGACCGGCAACGCCACAATCTACGGCGGCAACGGCCTGTCGGTCGTGCCGGGCTTGAAGGACGAAGTGTTGAAGATCATTCAGCAATGAAAGTGATTCGCTCCCCTTCGCCTCTTCGCTGAAGGCGCTAGACGGGCACACAAAAAGATGGGTGACAGAAAAAAAGCAGCCGCAGAAGTCGCTGTCTTCTGCCATCTTTCTACCACCCATTTTTCTGCCATCCTCCTCGGACATGAATGAGAAGAACAAGCATGAAGATCTCCGGCGTGCAGATGGATTTTCAGTTGGCCGATGTGGAGGGGAACCTCGACCGCATGATCGTGAAGTTGCGCGAGGCTCGTGCGGCGGGGGCGTCGTTGACGGTCTTTCCCGAATGTGCGGTGACGGGCTACTGCTTTGCGAGCCTCGACGAAGCGCGGCCCTACGCGCAGCCGATCGATGGTCCGGCGACGCAGCGCATGGCGCGAGCGTGTGCCGAACTCGGCGGGCATGTCGTGTTCGGGTTGCTCGAAGCGGATGGGCCTCGCGTGTTCAACGCCCTCGCGCTGGTTGGGCCGGGCGGGTTGGTGGCCTCGTATCGCAAGATCCATCTGCCGTTTCTCGGCGTGGACATGTTCACCGATTTTGGAGACCGACCGTTCGCAGTCCACGAGGTCGATGGCGTTAGGATCGGCATGAACATCTGCTACGACGGCGGCTTCCCGGAACCGGCGCGCTGCATGACGCTGCTCGGTGCCGACCTGATCGTCCTTCCCACGAACTGGCCTCCCGGTGCGGAGCCGGCCGCCGAGTACGCGATCAACACGCGCGCGATGGAGAACACCGTCTACTATGCGGCGGTCAACCGCATCGGCGTCGAGCGTGGTACGCCGTTCATCGGCCGCAGCCGCATCTGCGACCCGCTCGGCAAGACCCTCGCCACCGCAGAAGGAACCGAAGAGGTGATCCTCTACGCCGAGATCGACGTCACCCGGTCTCGCAACAAGCATCTGATCCGCAAGGCGGGAACAAACGAAGTCAACCGCATCGCCGACCGGCATCCGGAGATGTATGGTGAGATTGTGAAGCCACACGCCCTAAATCGCCCGGGACGGTAGCCACTATGATTTTGCCGTATTGACTTCGCCGAAGAACTTCGTAGCATCTCGCCATGTGATTCACGGGATGTGGGTCCGCAATTAGTTACAGAGGTCATGGAACAACCAGGCCGCAATCCTCCCTCGGGAGGGCTGCGGCCTTTTTTCGTTTTGGAAGGAAGGAATCGCTATGCAAGAACTTTTTGAAATGATCTGCGCATTGAGCATCTTCGCAAAGCTTGCAGCGGAGATTCTCGCGTCTGCTCGTAGTTGGTCAACTAAAGCGTCGGCCCCGACGGTTGGCACTTCTGAACCAGAATGCAAAGAATGCCCGCCGCCACGGCAACGTTCCTCAAGAGGGAGGAGTAGAAGGAAGCCGCCAACAAAGCCAAAGTTCAAGCAACTTGTTCTCTTCACGTAGCCCTTTCTTCGCCTGAACCCAATGACGTATCGGTGACGGTCCTATACGATTGGTCACGCACATGGCACCTGTACTTTCACTTGATGCGAGCTAACTTACCTAATGTCGCTCTTGAACCCCGCACTGCTTGCCGGACTCGGATTGGCTGCGATTCCGATCCTGCTCCATTTGCTGATGCGGGCGAAGCCGAAGCGGCTCATCTTTCCCGCGCTGCGGCTGATTCTTCAGCGTCGCAAGCAGAACACGCGGCGGATGCAACTCCGTCATTTCTGGTTGCTGCTGTTGCGAGTGCTGGTGATCGGGCTGATCGTGCTCGCGCTGACCCGGCCCTCGCTGCCGGCGGCGAATTACACGCTGACTTGGTTCGAGGCGGGGGCGCTCGCGGTCATCGTGGCCCTCGCCGTGGGAGCCTACTTCGGCGTAATGGCCTGGTGGCAGCGGCAGCATTGGTCTCGCAATGTGTTGCTCACACGCAGGACGATGTTGCGTGGTGGGATCGGTGCGCTGGCTTTGCTGCTGGCACTGACGGGCGTGGTGTGGCCGTACTCGGCGCGAGTCTTTCGCGAACTGAAAGACCCCGCACCGCGCGTCTCCGAAAACATGCCGGTGGCCGCCGTCTTCCTGTTCGACACCAGTTCGAGCATGGCGTACAAGCAGAGCAATCAGACTCGCTTGCAGGCGGCTCAACAGTTTGCGAAGGATCAGCTCGGCCGATTGCCCGGCGGAAGCAAGGTGGCTGTCGCGGCGAGCAGCGAGTCGGCGACCGCCGCGTTCTCGGTCGATCTCAAAGCAGCGCAGACACGCATCGAGGCGCAGGAGATCAAGGCGACCGGCCTGCCGCTGAACGATCGGTTGCGCGCGGTGCTGCTCGGTCAGGAGGACGATCGCCGGCGCGTGACGACCGAGCAGAGTTCGCTCCCCGAAGAGAAACGGGCGGATCGATTCGTGCGCGAAGTCTATCTGTTCACGGACCTCGCCAAATCGGCGTGGCGCGAGGAATCATCGAGTCTGCTCAAGGACGAACTCGAACGCCTGAAGTGGATCGGCGTCTACATCATCGACGTGGGCACGCTGGAGCCGATCAACGTGGCTCTGCACAGCCTCAAGCTGTCGCGTGAGTCGGTTCCGGCGGGAGGCTCGATCCGTATCGATGCGGTTGTCTCGTCGATCGGCAAGGTCAAGCCCGACCAAACGGTGGAGCTGCATGTCCGCGACGATGACGGTCCGTTGAAAAAGGCGGATCAG
>JAYUFF010001026.1:0-8857 GCA_043738825.1 Schlesneria sp. | reverse complement strand
GCGAGAAGTCCGACCGAGTTGGATTGATCTGTGGAACGGACCCTTGGTCTGCGCGGCCGTGTCTGGATTCGAGCCGGTTCACAAACTCTCGCTCTGAGAGGATGGCATTGGCTGTGCGAGGTGTTTCAAAGTTGAGGCCGCTCGCAAGTTCTCGGCTCAAGTGATCCGACCGAGTTGGATTGACAGGTTGTTGTAGTCCGGACCTCTTGGTCCGGACGAGACAACAAACAGACCAAGGGTCCGTTCCACAGATCAATCCAACTCGGTCGGACTTCTCGCCTGTGGCAGCTTTTGCCGGAAGTGGTCTTTTCGAGAATAGAACCTTCTGATAGAGAGGCCGCACTTGTCGGACAAGATGTTGCCGTTTGCGAAGTTGCTCCACCCAGATCGGCTACAGATCGACAAGTGAATGGGCCGCAGTGACGTGGCTCGAACGACCGGGGAGCTTGAGGGGAAGGGATTCCCATGCTGATCAGCGGACTATGGAAGCTCGCCGCGATGGCGGGCGTGATCGGGGTAGGCTTGGTCGCGGTCTATCAGGCTCAGCAGGGCTTGGACCCGTCCTCCATTGTGGCCACGAGCCTCGATGACACGGGCGACACAGGCAGTTTGCCAACGGAGGGCGCAGCCAGCGAGTAGGTGGGGCTCATGCCGACTTCATTGGAGACAGCCCCGCTCAAGTTGGAAGACCCGTTTGCGAAGCGGCCCACTCGCGCTGTATCAGCCAAGCCGCAGGAGTTCCCTGAAGCCGACGATGCGCGCGAGCCGTTCGAGCGAACGACGAGTTCGACGACTCAACCGGCTGTCGATTTCACCAATGACGCGGCCACCTCATCGAACACGTTGTCTGGACCGGGCCTCGACTTTCGAGGTGACACGGCAAACTCCGGCCCCGCACTGGGGGAGATCACTCCCAAATCGGCGATCCTGCAGACGGGCTTCGACGATGTTCAACCCGGCCGCTTGCCGGATGAAGCTGATCCATTTGCCGAAACGGCCAAACCACCGGCAGCCACTCCTGTGCATCCCTTCGTGCGACAGGCCAACGAGGCCAAAGTTGATCCCGCGTTGAAGGCCACGACCAATGAAGCCGACCCGTTCCTCAATGCGGCTCCTCCCGGCATCTCGACGAATCCATCGGCAACCGAACCGACGCCCCCTGCGACGGTGACGGAGCCGACCACGGAAGCCGATCCCTTTGCCGAACCGCCACAACGCAGCCGCGCGCCTTTTCGTAACGCGCCCGAGTTCGATCCGTTCGGTGGAGCGCCGCCGAGCAAATCACCAACCGACTCGACGACACCGTCGCTCGGAACTCCGGCCACCATTGAGAAGGCCGATGAGAAGACTAATCAGCAGACCGAGCCGTCGAACTCAGCCGATCCATTCGGCGATCCGGCAACCGCGCCGCCCGCTCTCACCCCCAGAGGCGTTCGTCCAGAGTTTCCGACTCGTGACCCAATCGATTCGACGACGAACCCGCTCGCGCCGCGTGGCCGGACGTCGATGCCTCGGCTTCCGACAGAAGTCACATCGCCGACAGACCCGCTCGACGACCGTGGCCCTTCACCCCGTAATCGCGAACCACTGCGCGACCGCCGGACTCCTGAGGAGCCTCAGAATCCAACGGCTCAAGATCTCGCGGGCGATGGCACTTTCACCGACACCACACCGCGCGGCATTCAGCAGCCGCGACTGACGATCGAGAAGATCGCGCCGCAACAGTGCGTGCTGGGTGAGCCGCTCGTCTACTCGATCATTGTTAAGAATGTCGGCGGCAGCGAGGCGCATCACGTTGTGGTCGAGGATCGCATCCCCAAGGGAACGGAACTCACGGGCACGTCCCCGCGCGCCGAGATGGTTGATAAGAAGCTGATCTGGCGGATCGGCACGATGAAGCCGAACGAAGAAAAGAAGATTTCGATCCGCGTCATCCCGCGACAGGAAGGCTCGATCGGCAGCGTGGCGCGAGTCAACTTCTCCGCCGAAGTCGCGGCCGAGATCATGGTCGCCGCGCCGCAACTCTCGTTCAAAGTAAATGCCCCGCGCGAAATTCGCATCGGTGAAACTGTGGATCTCACGTTCCTGCTCAAGAACTCGGGCGGAGCCGCTGCCAACAACGTCTCGGTTCGCGATCTAATCCCTGAAGGTTTGAAGCACGAGGCCGCCGCCGACATCGAATGTCCGATCGGCAAGCTGGAACCGAACGAATCGCGCGAGATCGTGCTCCAAGTTACGGGCGTCAAGCCGGGGCGGGTCAAGAACCGCGCGATCCTCACCGCCGACGGAGGTATCACACAAGAACTCGAATCGACCATCGACATCATCGGCGAGCATCTCGTTCTGACTCGCACGGGCCAGAACAAGATCTATGCCGAGCGTCCCGCCGTCTTCACCAACAGCGTGAAGAATGAGGGCAACGCGGAGGTCCGCCGTGTGAAGGTTTCGGAAATCGTTCCCGCAGGTCTGGAGTTCGTCGAAGCATCGGACGGCGGTCAGTTCGATCCGGTCGAGCGGGCGATTCACTGGACGGTCGGTCCGTTGGTCCCCGGTGCCGAGACCTCGGTCAGTGCGAAGCTGATCGCGAAGATACCCGGCTCGCAACATGGAAAGATCAGCGCGACGGGATCGGCTGGCAGTGCCGCCACCGTCAAATCCGAAGTCGATGTCATCGGCCGGCCCGAGTTGCAGATGGAGACCGTGAACGCAACGGGCGTCGTCGCGGTGGGCGATCGGCTGACATCGAAGATTCAACTAAAAAACAGCGGCAGCGCACCGGCCCGCAACGTCGCGTTGAGCATCAGCGTCCCCCCCGAAATGAAACTGATCGAGGTTCGCGGCGCACGCTACCAGCAGCAGAAAAACGTCATCCGGTTCGAGCCGATCGCCGAACTCGCACCGCGCGACATTGCCGCGTTCGAGGTGGTGATGGAAGCCATCGCCGAAGCCGACGCCAAGATTGACATGCAAATCTCGGCCGACCACCTGACCAAACCCGCCCGCCGCACCGAGACCGTCCAGATCGCCAACGAAGTCCGCTGACTCTTGTCCCCTCGCCCCGGCTCTGCGGGGAGAGGGTTAGGGTGAGGGGGCTTCTGCTTCGGGCTGTTGGGCGATGGCAACCAAGCCACGAAACCCACACGGATTCCCGCTCGAACGTTCGTCGTATCTTCAGCGCTCCACCGACATTTCCGGAGAACACAATGCGTCGCAATTACGCCGTCATCACCGTGGTCTCGTTGACGTTGGCTGCCGTCCTTGCGCAAGTCTCCGCACAAACGCTGCCGAACAAGACGCCGGCCCCGAAACCGGGTTGGGAGTACCGCGTGCTGCTCAACACCGACTTTGTACCGAACGAGAAAGACGCTGACGTTGCGGCACAGATCTCAGCAGTAGAAAAAAAACTCAACGAACTAGGGCGCGAGGGATGGGAGCACTCTCACCAAATGCGTGCGGCGGAAATCTTCAAGCGTCCTATCAGGTAGGCTCCCAGCAAATGTCAATCGGCTCATCGAATGTCGCCAGTCATTCGCAGTGAAGACCATAAAAAACCACAGCTAGCCGAAGGTCGGATGAATCGTAGCCCCAATCCCGTGCGTGCTCCGCCGGTTGGGAACTTCTCCGTACGCGGCTATCATTCCCGCAGTCGATCGCAGCCCGATGGCCATGAGGTTGTCGGGCTGTTCGTTTCCAACTGCCGTTCCTCCCGCAAAGCCTTCGTCATGAGCACCGACTTCCGCGCCACTCTCGAAACATTTCCGAATCCGTATCCGCAGCGCGACTACACGATCGAAACGATCTGCCCCGAGTTCACGTCGCTCTGCCCCAAGACGGGCCAGCCCGACTTCGGCACGTTGACGATCACCTACGTCCCCGACGGGAAGTGCTTCGAGTTGAAGTCGCTCAAGCTGTACCTCCAGATGTACCGCAATCACGGCGCATTTTACGAGCACGTCACGAACCTGATCCTCGACGATCTAATCGCGGTCACCGAACCGAGGTCGATGAAAATCGTCGGAGCCTTCACCCCGCGAGGCGGCATCCGCACGAACGTGATCGTCGAGTACGCCAAACCGACCAGCCTGACCGCCGAGCTGATGGCCCGCGCGTTGGAAGAATGATCCGATGTTCGGCCGATTCCAATTTATCCGTGTAACTGCGAACGCCCGATGGCAGACCAATCAAGTAACGATGCCGGAATCTGGTGTGTCGTCGCCAATGTCAAACGGGAACACGACGTTGGGGAGGGCGGCTCAGAGATCAAGGTTGGCACAAAGCAGTTTCGAGGCGGTGCCAAAGTCTACATCGTCGGCTGTTTTCCCGGTACATGTCACGCGGTGCTTGCGATTGGTCTTCAGCGATTTTCCCAGAAGTACATCGTCTGTGCCGTCAGCGTGATCCATGTCGAAAACTTCCGAGTGAAACTGGTCTACCATCCACGAGTGATCGAACTCATCCGTCAAGACGACAGATGCTGGATTCGCACACGTGAAGAAGCCGAGATCTGGGTGGAGGCATTTCCGCTATGGCAAACGCAGTGGGAAAAGAAACCTCATCTTTGGCTGAAAGACCCGAGTGCAGAGTAGCGCCTTCGATGCGCGGAGTCGGGAAACCCAAGCCGAATAAGTCCGCTACTCACCCAGCGGAACGCCGTCCTGCTGGTAACGCCAGTTCTTGAGGAACGCGATCAGGTCGGCCATTTGATCGACGGTGATGGTCTTCTCGACGCCGACCGGCATCAGGGACAGGCCGGTCGATTTGAGTTCGTCCACGTCGGCGCGCAGGATGGTTTCCTCCCTCCCCTCGGGCAGACGAATCGTGATCGACGACGCGGTCTCGGCTTTCACGAGGCCCGTGTAAATCTTGCCGTTCGTGGTGGCGAGCGTGTAGCCGAAATAGTTGGCATCGACCGCGCGGTTCGGATCGAGAATGTTCGTCAACAGATACGCGGGCGTCTTGTTGTACGTGTCGGCCACGTCCGGCCCGACGTTGGTGCCGATTCCTGCAACGCGGTGGCACGTCACACAGTTCTTCTCAAAGATCGCGCGGCCACGGGTCACGTCCCCCTTCTTCTCCAACGCCGGTTGATACGCCGTCACCACGGCCGCCCGGTCCGCCGAGACATTCCCGGCGTACAGCTTCTCGGCGCGGGCGGCCAGTTCCTTGTTGCGATGCTTCGTCAGCCGCGCCTGCCGTGTCGCATCGAGTTCATTCGGCTTGATCGCGCCGCTTTCCAAGTCTTTCAACAACCCGTCGCTCGACGTTTCGTCGGCCAGCAATACGTCGAGCATCGCGCGGCGCAGCGGCGGCGTTTGTGACGTGAACGCGGCGAGCAGCTTCGGGCCGACCGACGAATCGTGTTGCGAGGCGAGCGCATCGAGAGCCGCCAGCCTCAACGAGCCATCGGCCTGCGACGTGGCCAGTTCCAACAATGAGGCGGCGATCTCGGGACGCTTCACGAATTGCAGCGTTTTGATCGCGGTGAGTCGATGCGGCTCCGTTGCCAGGGCCGACAACAGCGACGCGCGCGCGGACTCGATCAATTCATGGGCGGCGTTCGATTCGGATTCGCCGAGTTGGGTAAGGTGCTCCTGCAACGTCTGGCCGTGCCGCGTGATGCCGTCCGCCAGTCCACGCAGTCCCGCCAGGCGAACGTCGCGCGTGAGCGTCGCGTCCCACTTGGAGGGATGGAAATTCAGCAGCCTCTTGAAAATTGCCGGCGACGCATCGGGCGCGATCTGCCGCCCGATGATCGCGCTCAATTCTTCGACCAACTCTTCGGCCGCAGCCACCGGCTGGGCGAGCGTCTCCCAGTCGGTCAGCAGTTCGATCAGGAAGCCTTCGGGCGGGTCTGTCTTGAGCGTCCCCACGGCGACGCGCAGCCACGGGTCGGCCGCGCCGCGTCGCAGCAACCGAACCAGCGACGCCCGCGCCTGATGATCGTCGAGGCTGCGGCCGGTCAAATCGAGAGCCAACCGAAAACGAACTCGATCGTCAGTCTCGTGGCTGGCCAGATCATCGGTCTCGTCCGACAGTAGCTCATCGAGATTCTCGCCGATCGCCGCGATCACCTGCTCGCGGACGCGGGCATCGCGATTCTCGGTCTCACTCCACGCGAGCACCGCCGGAGTCAGTCGCGGGTCGAGCGACCGCAACAGCCACAGCACGTGCAGCCGACTGCGCGTGAGCCGGTTCCTTTTCCAATCGAGCTTCAGCGCGTCGAGCACTTCGTCGGGATGCCGTTCGAGCAGCAACCGCGACGCCGTCTCGCGGTGCCACGCGTTGCGATGCTCCAGCAATTCGATCAGGTCGAGCAGCGTGAGCTTCTTCAGCGGCTCATGCGGGCGTTCTTGCAACGACGGCGGTTCGACGGACGTGATGCGCCAGATGCGGCCTCGGTCGCTGCCGTCGTTCAAATCCTTGCGCGTCCGCAGTTCGACGGGCATCCAATCGGGATGCTCGATCACCGCGCGGTACATATCGACGACATACAACGCACCATCGGGGCCGTTCGCCAAGTTCACCGGCCGGAACCACGAATCGGGACTGGCGAGAAACTCTTGCCCGTGCTCGCCCGGATGGCTGGTGAAGGTCGCTCCCTGCAGCGTCATGACCTCGCGATGGACTAGGTTTCCCGTCGGATCGCAGGTGAACGCGTTCCCCTTGTACTCGGGAGGGAGTGCGTCGCCGCGATAGATTTGCACGCCGCAGGCCGCCGTGAATTGATGGTCGTGTTGCAGTGAGGTCGTCCACGTCCGACTGATTGGGTAGAGCTTCGAGTACTCGGCGAACGCGGCCACATCCTGCACGGTCTTTTTCACCGCGAGGAACGGGTTCCGTTTGACGAAGTGATCTTCGAGGACAACGTGCTGCACCGGATTGCGGTTCGAGCAGACAAACCGGTTGCCGTAGTCATCGAAGCACAATCCAAACTGACCGTGGCCCGAGACCGCTCCGTACTCGCCCGTCAGCGGGTTGAAGCGGAAGTCGAATCCGGCCAATGGCAGCGGCTGGCCCTTCGCCTTCCATTCGGGCTTCGCGGCGATGACCGTTCCGCCGCGCAGACCATTCGCGACATAAACCCAACCGTCGGGACCGAGCGTCGGATGGTTGGCTCGCAGTTGCGAGTTCTCCTGGATGAAACCGGTGAACCACGTCTCTTTCACTTCGGCCTTCCCGTCGCCATCGCGATCGGCGAAGAAAGCGATCTCACCGGCCAGCGTCACGATCACACCGTCCTGCCACGGCAGCACACCCGTCACGAACAGCAGTTCATCGGCGAAGACCGTGACCGACTCATAGCGACCGTCCTTGTTCAGATCGAGCAGCCGTTTGATGCGCGACTTCGGCTTCTCATTCGAGCCGGGTTTCGGCCCGTAGGGATAGTCGCGCATCTCGACGACCCACAGCGCGAGATCGTCGCCAAACGCAATCGCCACCGGGTCGATGACATCCGGCTCCCCAGCGACCAGTTCCATCTTGAGGTCCGGCGACGCGAGGGCAAAGCTCTTCAAAGCCTCATCCACCGACAGCGGACTCTTCACGGCAGGAGGCGGAGATGCGGGAGGAGCATCGGCTCCAAGCAACAACCCTCCCAACACTGTCAGATTTTGCAGAACGAAATTCATAAGTCGATTCCCAGATACCACTCGTAAGAGTGTTTGACGAATGGCACGTTGTCGATGGTGAATACGATCGGGAAATAGATGGTCCTGAGAATTGGATAGAGCGCCACCGGGAGCAAGCCTTTGTGATCCAGAAAGACGAGTGTTCCAAAGCTCAGTGGATAACTGACGATCATTGAGGCGGCTCCTCCCACGATCAGCCAACGCCACCGACGGCGCTGCCGGGCCTCGGCTTGAGCGATGACGATGTCGGCCGGATCGGGCGCGGTGTCCGCTGACGTGTCGGGAGTCTGCATTTTCATTCTGACTCCGGTATTCTCTAACGAGGCTTCGCCTCAGACCAAAGTAGCCATCATCGCTCCGCGTGATGAGCCTTTTGCGACCAGACTCCACTTGTGAAAGGCTCATCACGCGGAGCGATGATGGCTACTTTGAAGACAACACCAGAACTTGACACATTCGCAACAACTTCCCGACCCCAAGTTTTCTAGGGTGCGTGGGCTTTCCTAACTGCCGTTCGCCATCCCCGCCGCATGATAGACCGCTCGCTCAAGGAATCCCATGCCTCACGCCGCGTTGTTTGTCGCCCGATTCTGTTCGTCCGCCTGGCTAGGTGCAGCCACGCTCTTCGTCATCGTGGGGATTCGCGAAGTCACGCAAGGCGGCTTTGACGCGGCAACCAAAGACGCGCTGGTCGCTCTCCGCTTCCCGGCGTACTACCTCACGGGAGCGATCCTCGTCGGGGCCGCCTGGCTGGGGACGTGCTTGTCGTCGCGACACTCCGATCTGACCAAGCGCCGCAGCATGGTGGCGAGTCTCAGCCTGCTGGCCGTTCTCGCCGTGATGGCATTGGATTACCGCTTCGTCTATCAACCGCTGCTCGCGATGGTGACGCCGCCCGGAGTTGAAAAGACAGCCGCCTTCGCGCAGTACCATCAAGCCTCGAAATACGTGAATCTGCTCGGCCTGACGCTGTGCCTCGTCGCGAGCATCGCTCTGAATTGGCCGCAGGGCCAGCCGAAGTGTGACGAGTCCAATGACCGCCATTGAATTCATGGTCGGGGGTTCACGCACCGACCTCACCGTCCCGATGATGAACTCGAAAGGATGACTCATGCCGATCCAATGCCAATGCCTCTTTGAAGCTGGGCAGAATGTAGGGTGGGACCAGCGGCGTTTCGCCGCGCCGGCCCACCAGCACTTCCCGACATTTCCCGATGGTGGGCCGGCGC